>CALBNP010000119.1 GCA_937896505.1 uncultured Bacteroidales bacterium
AAGGCCCATTTGCCGCCTAATTCACGCTTGATGGAAGCAATGGTTGCCACGCAAGGCGTGTAAAGCAGGCAGAAAACGAGCATCGGGATGGCTGTCAAAGTGGTGATGAAGGCTGTCCCGTTCAGGACTTGCATGGTGGAAACGACACTTTCCTTGGCAATGAAACCGCTTATCAGGGATGTTACGATTTGCCATTCGCCTAATCCTAATGGCTTGAAAATCGGAGCGATGAGACCGGCGATGCTCGCCAAAATGCTTCCTTCGCCGTTTTCAACCGTGTGGAAATGGAAATCGAATGTCTGCAGAAACCAAATGACGATTGATGCAATGAAAATGACGGTGAAGGCATTCCGGATAAAGTCTTTTGTCTTTTCCCATAAAAGGTGTCCAACGTTTTTCGGACTTGGCAGACGGTAATTCGGCATCTCCATGACGAATGGTGCGGCTTCGCTGTTCTTGTTTAACCATTTGGAAATCAATGCGGAAAGTAAACCTATGGTGATACCTAACAGGTAGAGACAAATCAAGACAAGCCCGCCGTGATGTGGGAAAAACATGGAGGTGAAAAACGCATAAATCGGTATTTTTGCCGAGCAGCTCATGAACGGGATGAGCAGGATGGTGCGCCAGCGGTCGTGTGTTGACGACAAGGTGCGTGTGGCCATGACTGCGGGAACGGAGCAACCAAAACCGACGAGCAACGGAATGATACTGCGCCCCGTGAGACCTAACTTGCGCAAAAAACTATCGCTGACAAAAGCAACGCGCGACATGTAGCCGCTGTCTTCCAAAATGCTGAGGAAGAAAAACAGGATGATGATAATCGGGACAAAACTCAGCACGCTTCCAACACCGCCAAAAATGCCTTTCACCACCAACGATTGTACGGTAGGATGAACGTTCCAATGGGCCAAGGCATCGCCGCAAATTTTTGCAAGTCCTTGAATGCCATTGCTTAGCAGGTCTTGTAACGGCGCGCCTATGACATCAATCGAAAGCCAAATCACTGCAAACATGACCAATAGGAAAATTGGAATGGCGGTGAATTTGCCTGTCAGATATTGGTCTATATGGCGGCTTCGCTGGTATTCCTTGCTTTCATTGGGCTTGACAACGGTTTGCTGGCAAAGCCTGTTGATGAACGAAAAACGCATTTCGGCCATGGCAGCGGCACGGTCCAAACCGCGTTCTTCCTCCATTTGGATAATCAGGTGTTCAAGCGTTTCTTTCTCATTTTGTGAGAGTTGCAATGCGTTGAGAATGGATTCATCACCTTCAATCAGTTTTGAGGCTGCAAAACGGATGGGAATGTCGGCGCGTTGGGCGTGGTCTTCGATGAGGTGCATGATGCTGTGAAGGCAGCGGTGAACGGCGCCTTTGTGGTCGTCTTTGCTGCAAAAGTCTTGACGGGCAGGTCTTTCCTGATATTTTGCAATGTGAAGGGCATGGTCGATGAGTTCGGCTACGCCTTCGTTTTTAGCCGCTGAAATCGGGACGACTGGCAAACCCAAGATTTGTTCCATCTGGTTCACGCGAATGGTGCCGCCATTGTTTCGGATTTCATCCATCATATTGAGCGCCAATACCATAGGAACGTCCAATTCCATCAGTTGCATGGTGAGAAAAAGACCATGCTGTATGTTGTTGGCATCAATGATGTTGATGATGGCCCTAGGTTTTTCCTCAAGGATGAATTGCCGGGTGAGGCTTTCTTCGGAAGTATAGGGAGAAAGTGAGCAGATACCTGGCAAATCAGTGACTTGTGTGTCGGGATGGTCGATAATGGTGCCGTCAATTCGCTCGAGGGTAACACCTGGGAAATTGCCGGCATGTTGCGATGCTCCCGTGAGTCGGTTGAAAAGGGTGGTCTTGCCGCTGTTCTGTTGTCCGACAAGGGCAAAGGTGAGTCGTGAGCCTTTGGGCAAAGGATTTTCGTGGTCCTTGCTGTGATATTTTCCTTCTTCACCGAAACCTGGGTGTGCGGTTTCGTCAAGGTTGGGTCTGCTTGCCTGTGGCTTTTCCTGCCTTTCTTCACAAGGTTCAACTTCGATTAGGGCGGCATCGGCTTTGCGCAAGGTGAGCGAATAGCCATGAATGTGTACTTCCATCGGGTCGCCCATAGGGGCGTATTTCACTATTTTTATCACTGCATCGGGAATAATGCCCATGTCGAGGAAATGCTGGCGGTTTGAGCCTTCGCCTCCCACTGCCTTAATCGTAGCGCATTGTCCGATGTTGAGTTTGTCTAAAGTCATGTCTGTCCTAATCCTTCGTTTAGGCTGCAAAAATAAATAATTCAATCCAAACGG
>CALBNP010000120.1 GCA_937896505.1 uncultured Bacteroidales bacterium
CTTTATAATCTGAAATTGTCGTTTATTCTTCAACTTCCCAACTCGGTTTTGGACCATAATTGTTTTCTTCATTATCACTTGGTTTGGCAAGCCATACGATAAGAATAATGGCTCCTACAATAGGGATGAAGGAAAGGAGCAACCACCAGCCATTCTTGTTGATGTCGTGCAAACGACGGACAGCAGCACAAATTGAAGGCACTAAGACAGCCAAAGCCAAGACTCCAGATAGGATTAGTCCCACCTTTGGTATCACTCTTAGAATGATGTTAACGACGGCATAAGCCAAGACAAACCACCAATATTCTGGACGCGTGGCACGACCATCAATATTGGCATAATTCTTCAAGACTACGGTTTCTACCGACTTCTTGATTTCGTTTAGGATGTTCATGATGCTTGTTGTTTAGTTAGACGTCTGTTTATCGGGACAAAGATAGATATTTTCTTTTTACATACAAAAAAAGCTCCCAAAAATTAGAGAGCCTTTAGTAAAGGAAATACGGAACCTATCATAAAGCCGCAATGGCTGCAATCAAGGCAATGATAAGGATGAGAATTACCATCGCTAAAAGAACAATCATGTAGATGCCTATGAATTTCCAATAGGACTTGGTGTTTTTCAGGAATTCAACCATTTGCGCGTTGTCGTTGCTCTCGACTGCGGCATTGCCTGCGTTGGCTGCGCGGAAAATGTAAATGGTCGGGAAAACCATTATGCCGGCAATAATAAGGTAGATAACACCAGTAACCGCAGTTACGCCTCTGATTTCCGGCAGATCGCCGCTCAATGTGCTAGCGATAGCTGAACCTCCCAACATGAATGAGATCGACAGAATGACCAGGCAGACAATTTCGATAATCGTGAAGATACCAAAAAACTTCAACCATTTGCTGGTCGATAAGACATAAGATTTGCATTCTTCAAGTTGCTTGAGTTGATTTTCTTCCATAGTGTTTAATTTTTTGAGGTTAGAGATAATGTTATTCAGCCACAAAAATAGAAATTTTTCCAATATGTACAAAAAAAAGAGCCTCAAAATGAGACTCTTTGTTGAATAAAACTTTCGATTGGTTTATTTGAACCAGCTTGAAAGCTTGTCCTTTGCGAAAAGGTAATAAATGTTTAATCAACTTTCAGTTTCTTGTATCTGAAACGTTTCGGCTCGTTGTTGCCCAAGCGTTTCAGCTTGTTTTCTTCGTATTCCGAGTAGCTGCCTTCGAAGAAATAGACTTGCGAGTCGCCTTCGAAAGCAAGAATGTGGGTGGCGATGCGGTCGAGGAACCAACGGTCGTGACTGATGACGACAGCGCAGCCGGCAAAGTTTTCGAGACCTTCTTCCAAAGCACGCAATGTGTTGACATCGATGTCGTTGGTAGGTTCGTCCAAAAGCAACACGTTGGCTTCCTGCTTCAAGGTGAGGGCCAAGTGCATACGGTTGCGTTCACCGCCTGAAAGCACACCGGCTTTCTTCTGCTGGTCGTTGCCGTTGAAATTGAAACGCGAAACGTATGCGCGCGAGTTCATGCTGCGTTTGCCCAACTGGATGAGTTCGTTGCCGCCGGAAATGACTTCCCAAACGGTCTTTTCAGGGTCAATGTCGACGTGTTGTTGGTCAACATAACCGATTTTCACGGTCTCGCCTACCTCGAAAGTGCCCGCGTCAGGTTTTTCCAATCCCATGATGAGGCGGAAAAGCGTGGTCTTACCGGCGCCATTCGGCCCGATGACACCGACAATGCCACCTTGCGGCAGACTGAAACTAAGATTCTCAAACAACAACTTGTCGCCGTAGGCCTTGGTGATGTTGTTGGCTTCGATGACTTTAGCGCCGAGACGGTCGCCATTCGGGATGTAGATTTCGAGTTTTTCTTCCTTTTCCTTCACGTCTTCGTTGAGCATCTTTTCGTAGGATTCCAAACGGGCCTTGCCTTTGGCGTGACGGGCTTTCGGTGCCATCCTCACCCATTCCAATTCGCGTTCAAGGGTCTTGCGACGTTTGCTTTCGGTCTTTTCTTCCATGGCGAGGCGGGCGGTCTTCTGGTCGAGCCACGAGGAATAGTTGCCTTTCCATGGAATGCCTTCGCCACGGTCGAGTTCGAGAATCCAGCCGGCAACGTGGTCGAGGAAATAACGGTCGTGGGTGACGGCAATCACGGTGCCTTTGTACTGCTGCAAATGGCTTTCCAGCCATTGGATTGATTCGGCATCCAAGTGGTTGGTAGGTTCGTCAAGAAGCAGAATGTCAGGTTCTTGCAACAACAAGCGGCAAAGTGCCACGCGGCGGCGTTCGCCTCCCGAAAGGTTCTTGACGGGCATGTCGCCATCAGGACAGTTCAAGGCATCCATGGCGCGTTCCAGTTTGCTATCGAGTTCCCAAGCATCGTGTGCATCGATGAGTTCGGTGAGTTCTCCTTGACGCTCGATGAGCTTGTCAAAATCAGCGTCAGGCTCGGCGAATTTGTTGTTGATTTCCTCGTATTCCTTGAGCATGTCAACGATTTCCTGCACGCCTTCTTCAACCACTTCGCGGACGGTCTTGTTGTCGTCCAATTGCGGTTCCTGGTCGAGCATTCCAATGGAATAACCGGGCGAGAAGACCACTTCGCCGTTGTATGATTTTTCCTTTCCTGCAATGATGCGCAGCAAGGTGGATTTACCAGCGCCATTCAAGCCGATGATGCCGATTTTCGCTCCATAGAAGAAGGAGAGGTAAATGTCTTTCAGAATCTGTCGTGACGGTGGAATGACCTTGCTCACACCAACCATCGAGAATATGATTTTCTTGTCGTCAGTTTGTTGTGCCATGTATGTTGAGTTGTTTGGTGTTTAATTAACTATGTTGAAATGCTTTGCATTCGATGTAATCAATCTTCGATTTGTTGAATTGCTTTTGCGTTGGTTTAATTGAAATTCGTATGAGCAAAAATATTGTATTTCTTTTGATTGTGCAATAAAATTCAAAAAATATACTGCGATAAGTGGTTTAAAAATCATAGTTATCGCACTGCATATCTTGCTTAAACCACTGCGATAAGTGGTTCAAAAATCATAGTTATCGCACTGTATCTTTCATCGCTTCTTCCATAATTTGCGTGGCTTTGCCCCAATCGTAAACGCGGTTCGTAAAGTCGAAACCGGCTTGGGCGATTTGCTTTGCCTTGTCGTTGTCGGTCAACAAGGTAATGATGTGTTGTGCCAGTTCTTCGGCATTGCTGCCGACGAGGATTTCCTTGCCGTTTTCAGCGCCCAACGAGCCGTTGGCCAAAGGCGTGGTGATGGCTGGCAATCCCATCGACATGGCTTCCAAGAGCTTGTTTTGCAAGCCTGTACCAATGCGCATCGGGGCAATGAAAATACGGCTTTGTGCGTAGGCGTCGCGAATGTCGTCGAGCCAACCGCTGATGACGATGTTGTCGCAAGCGGCTTTCTTCACTTTCGGGTCGGGCGTGGCGCCTGCAACGTACATTTTGGCGTTCGGAATCTGTTTCCAGACAATGGGCAGAATTTCGTTAGCCAAATATTCTACCGCATTCACGTTAGGCGCATAGCTCATGTTGCCCGTAAACACGATGTCGTATTTCTTTTCCCTTTCCTGCGGCGCGAAAAACTCATGGTCAACGCCATTGGGGATGATGAGGATTTCGTTTTTCTTCGGATGCGCAATCAGTTCGCGGTCGGACTCGCTGATGATGGTCTTGACATCGAAATCGTCGAAGATGGCGGCTTCGTAGCGTCTCAGACGCTTGTATTCCATGCTGAAAATGGGTCGTGTAATTGGCGAAGCAATGTCAGCGCGGCGTTTCATTCCATACGAGAAAACATCTTGGTAATCAATGGTTTTTGGAACATCTTTATTGCGGATATATTCGGCCACACGGAGCAGTTGCCCGAAAAGCATGTCGGGCTTGTGCTTCTCAATCAGTGCATTGATTTTCTTGGCCGCATTGCGGTTATAGAAATAGCCGCATTGCATGGGCAAACCCTTGAAGAAGGCTCTTGCCAATCCGAGCACGATTTGCGGTTTCGAAATCTTGATGAAATTGATGGATTGGCAATAGGGCTGCAAGGCACGGAAAGCGTCTTGTTCGCTCACTTGCGAATTATCATTGAGAGCACAAAGCACAATCTCATTATGCTTTGCAAGTTGTTTTATCTGATTGAAAGCCCGCAACTTATCACCTTTTTCAAGCGGATATGGGATGCGCGGCAGCAGTACGAAAATCTTCATCTCATTCGTGAATTTGCCTACAAAGATAGGACTAAATTTGAAATTGAGAATTAAGAATTAAGAATTAAAGGAACGTAACCTTACTCGAAAGCTTGATTTGTTCGTAGAAAAGCAGCAGCCTTTCAATGATTTTGCGGTTGTCGTAGGTCTCTTCCACGAGTTTTCGGGCGGCCTTCCCTATCTCGACGGCCAACTGCGGGTTCTCGTCGATGCGGCGTATGGCTTCCACCATCTTGGCCTTGTTCTCGCAGATGATGACATTCACCTCCTCGTCGTAGAGAATGCCTTCGGCACCCACACGCGTGGTGATGACCGTCTTGCCCAATGCCATCGACTCGATGATTTTAATACGAATGCCACTACCCGACAGCAACGGGACAATAGCCACATCGTGGTTGGCCACAAACTCGTGCGCATTAGGCACTTCGCCGATGACATCCACATGATTGTTTCTCAGGTTCGTAAGCCAATCGGGCATGTTGCGTCCCGCCAGATGATAAACGAAATCAGGCACTTTCTTGACAGTTTCGGGCAGCACATCGTTGATAAACCAGCGAATGCCTTCCTCGTTGGGCATCCAGTTCATCGAGCCGATGTGATAAAACTGCGGCTTGCCTTCGATCTCGAATTCGGGGACAAATTCTTCAGGATAGACGCCATACGGAATATCGATGATGGGCTTCGAGCAATATTTCCTAAAGAAAGCCGCATCTTTGCGCGTGATGGCGGCAATGCCGTCCACCTTGTCGATAACCGACAATTCATAGTTCCGCAAGGTAGAGGCCAAATGGTTGATATACCAGCGCTTCACGAAAAACCTGGTTTCCTTTGCGATGCGTTCCCAAATCTTGTGTTCCACATTATGCGCACGAAGCACGATTTGAGCCTTTGTATGTTGGCGAATCACATCAATGTAAGGTGTCATATAAAGCATCTCGAGCTGCACCACATCGAAATGATCCTTTTTCAATACCTCAATTAAGCGGTTCTCGAAATCTTTCGAGATGAAACGTTCCACATGATACGATTTCCTCGTGAACAAATTGAGGAAAGCCTTGAATGGCTTAACACGCAAATCGACATCGATGAGTTCGATACCTGTTTCCTTGCGGTAGTCATCAGGAATATCAGCCTCTGCGACATTGAACTTCTCATTGTTGATAGCCAATATCTTGACATGATGCCCGGCCTTGAGCAGTCCCTTGATGATGCTGTTCATGGCCATGGGACCGCCTTCGGTGGCTGGATAAGGTGGTTTGTTGCAAAGAATTAGTATTTTCATGATTCGAGTGATTTGCGATGGAAAATTTTCTTGAAGGCCTTTTTCCAGCTGTCGCCATCAAACAATGCGGCATCGGTGGTAGCCTTGAATGTGAGGAACAGGCCTATCGGAAGCAGGACAAGAGACGACATCCAAACACCGAGGAACATGTTGAGGTCGCCGAATACCGCCATGCGTTCGCCAACAGAGGAAATGACGTAATAAACGACAAAGAACAGCACCGATATGACCACTGGCAAACCCAAACCTCCCTTACGGATGATCGTCCCCAACGGAGCCCCAATGAAAAAGAAGATGATGCACGCGATGCTTAGCGTAAACTTCTTATGCCATTCTTTCTTGTGCTGTTTGATGTTCTCGTCGCAACTTTTCGAATCACTCCTATTAAACGACACGTTGTCTTTGGCATTACGAGCCGAACCAACAGCCATTTCGAGAATCTCAGCGCGTCTTTCGTCTGAATAAATGCCGAGCAACGGCCACTTCAGCATCCTGATGGTATCTATACAGCTATCGTTTTTCGCCACTTGTTCTTGATATATTTCTGCAAAATTAGCATTCTCGATACGATTACGGTTCCCGTAATTCGACCACCGGCTGACAAAATTATTCGAAAACAATTCTTGCTTCTCAACCTGGCGTCTTTGCAGCGAGTCGAGCGAATGGCTGAGTTGTTGGATATTCATCATCTGCTGGTACGACTTGTACATGTCTTCGTCGGTGCGCGTCATGTCAAAATCCTTGAGGCTGAGTTTGATTTGCTCTTGCTTGAACGCCATGCGTTCGAAAGGTCGCATCACCTTGTAATTGCTCTCAGTAGTGACATCAGTATAGTCATAGCCATTATAAAGTGTAAACACTATGCAACGTTGGTTTGGACTAAGCTCCATCTTGCCCGAATCGGCGGTCAGGAGTTTGGTGCAGCCCAGACGTTCGGTATGGTCATAAATCTTCACCCCATAGATATGGCTGCCGTCATCACCTTTTTTATCTACATATATGATGTAATTGTCCATGTCACGATAAAACGTACCTTCCTTGATGTCAAAAGCCAACTTCTGCTTGCGAACATCGAAAAGCAAAGTCTTGGCTTTTAGAGTGGCAATAGGAATGACACTATTTGAAATAACAAACGCAAGCAAACTGAGCACCAGCGAAAACCACACCAAAGGACGCATCACACGCCACATTGATATACCCGAAGCTTTCATTGCAACTAGCTCATAATGCTCGCCGAAATTACCGAAACACATCAACGAGGCCAGCAACAAGGCCAAAGGCAACGCCATCGGGATGAAGGTGATGGAAGTGTGAAAAAACAATTCTGCCAAAATTCCCCATTCCAATCCTTTGCCTACCAAATCATCGACATACAGCCACAAAAACTGCATAATGAGGATGAAAATCACGATGAAATACGTGAACAGGAAAGTGCCGATGAACGACTTGGTAATATAATGGTAAAGTTTCTTCATAAAAGAGAAGGCAAAAGTAGGAATTTTTCCAATCTGCTGTAACATTTTTGACCGTAAGCCGTAATAGAAGTGTTTTTCGGACAATAACAATCAAATTTATAAACGTATGAAAAAGCAAATTATTACAATGGTGCTGCTGCTCATCGGGACGGCGAGCATTTGGGCACAAGAAAACCAAGCCAAAATTGACGGCAATCCGAATGTGAACACCATCGTCGTGAACACGACAGGTGACGTGACCATTTACCAAGGCGACAAATTTGATGTAAAATGGGGTGATGATATGGTTAACCACAACATGAATTTCAAGTTGGTTGATAGTGTGGCCTATCTTTCGGGTACCGATGATTTCGAGGTTACAATCCCAATGTTGAAGTATCTGGAAGTCAATTCTGTAGGCGATGTCATCGCACGCGAGTCTCTTGCAGGGAAAAACCTTTCCATTTGCAGTACAGGAACAGGCGACATCGACTTGAACCTGATGTATTCCAACATCTACCTGAAAACTAATGCCACTGGCGATGTCACCTTGCGGGGCAATGCCAACGCTTTGATGGTGGAATCGTCAGGGGCGGGCGAGTTTAATGCCGTAAACTTGAAACATTCCGTAAGTTTTGTGAATGTCTCAGGTGTCGGTGAAGGTAATCTTGGCAAAGTCCGTAAGATGGTATTTGTCCACAATTCCAATCATGATGCTAGTCAGGTTTTGGACAATTGCAGCGTTGCTACCAGTTTGGGTTCTCCTATTGTTTTTGAACAGGTCGAGTCAAGTTGGCGAATAAAAGGCTATGAGCACCTTGATCTTACAAAAGTGGCAAATGAAATGTGCTCCGCTGCTCCATTTTTCGACAATGAACAGCACCGCAATTGGAATACCTTTGAAATTGGAGAGACAAGAAAGGCTAATACAAATGCCGACCAGGAGCAGTTCGACGAGAGTTTGGGCGATTTAATCAAGGATATCACTGTAGGCATCAGCAAAGGCTCACGCGAAAACTGGAGCGAAGAGCAATGGGAAGCCTGGAGCGACAGCCTCGAAATGCGTGCCAAAGAAATAGAAAGACAAGCAAAGAAGATGGAGA
>CALBNP010000121.1 GCA_937896505.1 uncultured Bacteroidales bacterium
GGTCCAAAACCGAGTTGGGAAGTTGAAGAATAAACGACAATTTCAGATTATAAAGGCTCTCATTTTCGGGAGCCTTTTTTTATGCCCAATTTTCAAAAAAGACTATCTTTGCAGCATTATTTTGAAAATTCAAATTCTATCATTATGAAAAAGATAATCATCACGCTCTGCATCATTGCACTGGCTATCAGCAACATGATTGCAGGCCCTGTCGATCAGCAGACTGCCCAGCGCATTGGAGAAAAATTCCTGAAGACCACTTCGCTTGGCCAAAAGACTGACATTCAGCTCAATCTCGTTTCGGCAGCCCTTACCAGAGGCGCAATCGACTACTACATCTTTAACCTTAAAGGCGAAAAAGGTTTCGTCGTTGTTTCGGGCGACGACCGCGTGAAACCGATTTTGGCTTATTCCACCGAAGGCAGCTACTCGACAACCGATGTCGCTGATGGTTTCCGTTTCACTTTGGGCAGCTATCGTGAAGAAATCCAGTATGTCAGGGAGCACAATATTGCCGCCACGCCTGACATTTCCGCCGAATGGCAATCCATCGAAAAGACCGGTTACATCCGCCAAAACCGCAACCAGAGAAGCGTTGACATTCTTTTGGAAACCACTTGGAACCAGAACTATCCTTACAACAGCCAATGCCCTGAAGACGAAGGCGGCAGCAACGGCCATGTCTATGCAGGTTGCGTGGCAACGGCTATGGGACAAGTCATCAACTACTACAACCACCCGGCCCGTGGCACAGGCTCGCACAGCTACACGCCTGGCGGCTGGGGCTATCCAAGCTATCCAACACAGACTGCCAATTTCGGCGAAACCGACTATCACTTTGAACTCATGCCGCACGACCTCGACTCGCTCAGCACTGATGAAGAGATATTTTACGTTGCCCAACTGCTGCATCATCTCGGCATTTCCGTCGAAATGATGTATGGTCCCGATGGCAGCGGTGCCTATTCCGAATATGTGCCGGATGCCTTGCACAGTTATTTTGGCTTCACCGAAGGCAACCTCATTTATAAAGACGGCTACTGGGGTGGCGGCTACACCAACGAAGAATGGGCCGAAGCCCTGAAAGGCGAACTCGACCAAAGCAGACCTGTCTATTATGCTGGCCAAGATGATAGCGGTGCCGGCGGTCATGCTTACGTTTGCGACGGCTATGACGAAAACGACTACTTCCACTTCAACTGGGGCTGGAGTGGCCGCGACAATGGCTTCTGTGCCATCGGTGCCCTGAACACCACCAAATATGCCTTCAACTCATCAAACATTGCTATTCTCGACCTCTATCCTCAAACGGAAAACTACGGCCAACGTCCGGAAAGAATCGACAAGTTTGAACTTACCGAAAACGCTAGCAACAACGGTGTCAACTTGATCTGGACAAATCCAACCACCGACCTCAGTGGCAATGCCTTGACTTCAATCGACAGCGTCATAGTTCGCCGCAATTTCGAAGTCATCGCTACTTTCACCAATGCTGAAGTAGGTGCCGAAATGAGCTACAGCGACATCGTTCCCGAAAGCCGCATTTATGAATATTCGGTTTTCGTGAAAAACAGCGTTGGCGCCAGCATTCCGGTTTACCAGAAAATCCTCATTGGCGAAAAATGCGACATGCTCTTCCAACTGAACGATGCTGGCAACGATGGCTGGAAAGGTGCCGCCATCTCCGTCGTTGACGAAAACAACAACCGCATTGCCATCATCACCATGGAAGATGGCACCGAACAACTGAAAAACGTTCCGCTGCTGCGTGGCAACCTCCGTTTCTTCTGGAATCATGGCTGGTATCACACCAACGAACAATACGACACCGATTTTGAATGTTCTTTCCGCATCATGGATGCCGAAGGCAACGAAATCTTCGTTTCGCCAAGCGAACTCACTGATGGCGAACTCTTCGCTTATAATAACGATTGCGAGACTCCGTTGACTTGCTATCCTGTACAGAACTTGCAAGGAGAATACCAATGGCATGATAATGACGAATTCGGCGCCTACATTTCTTGGAATAGCCCCAGCATCACCGCTGACCTCCACCATTTCCAAGTGGTTCGCTCGATTGGAGCCTATAAGTCTGGAGATGAATTAATTGCCGAAATACCCTACGATGGCAGTAACAGTTATGACTATTTCGACAACACCTACGAATTGGATCAAGGTGTTGTCTATTATTCCGTCAACTGCATCTACATTCGCGGCGAAGAACAGTGCGAGTCGGAATATTGGGATGTGCTGATTAATATCACTGATGTTGAAGAAAATACGACAAGCATCATCGTCTATCCTAACCCGACAAATGGCTTGCTCAACATCAATGCCAACGGTTTGCAGCACATCACCATCACCAACCTGCTGGGACAAATCGTTTACGACCAAAACGCTGATGCCGATTTCATTACAATCGACATGAACCAATATGGCAACGGCGTTTACATGATTCGCATCGAAACCGAAAACGGCACATCACTGAAAAAGGTGAATGTGATGAAATAACCAATTTTGCACATCGTAACAATCTAAATCTACATAAAAATGAAAAAAGCAATAGCAACGACAAAGGCTCCGGGTGCCATCGGACCTTACAGCCAGGCCATCGAAGCCAACGGCATGGTTTTTATTTCCGGTCAACTTCCAATCAATCCTGAAACGGGTCTCATGCCTGAAACGGTGAGCGAACAGACCGAACAGAGCATGAAGAACCTGCAAGCCATCCTCGAAGCGGCTGGCTGCACTTTCGACAACGTGGTGAAATCGACCTGCTATCTGGCCGACATGAGCTATTTCGGCGAGATGAACACCGTGTATGCCAAGTATTTCAGTGGCGATTGCCCGGCACGCGCCGCCTTCGCCGTGAAGGAACTGCCCAAGAAAGCCTTGGTGGAAATCGAAATGATTGC
>CALBNP010000122.1 GCA_937896505.1 uncultured Bacteroidales bacterium
CTTCCATGAAGTCTTCCTTCTCAATCCAAAGCTCGCGGCTGAACTCAATCTTGTGGCTGCCAGCAGTTTCGTCTTCAGGATTGTTGATGGCTTCCATCTCCTCCACCTGGCCTTCAGGATAGTTGGTGATGACCAACTTCACCGGATTGACGACTGCCGAAACGCGAGTTGCCGTTGCGTTAAGGTCTTCGCGGAGCGAGCTTTCCATCAGGGCGAAATCGTTCAAAGCATCGTAGGTGGTGTAGCCAATCTTGTCGATGAACTTGTGGATGGCCGATGGCGTGTAACCACGGCGACGAAAACCGCAAAGCGTGGGCATGCGCGGGTCGTCCCAACCACTTACGAGGCCTTCGTTGACCATGATGAGCAGGTTACGTTTGCTCAACAAGATATAATTGAGGTTCAGCTTGTTAAACTCGGTCTGACGTGGACGGTGGTCGTCCAAGTCCTTGCCCTCCTTCAGTTCGTCGATGAAATAATCGTACAACGGACGGTGAACCACAAATTCCAAGGTACACAATGAATGGGTGACGCCTTCAAAGAAGTCGCTTTGTCCGTGGGCGAAGTCGTACATCGGGTAAGCGTTCCACTTGGTACCTGTGCGGTGGTGTGGTGTCTTCACCACGCGGTAGATGATAGGATCGCGGAAGTGCATGTTCGGGTTAGCCATGTCGATTTTGGCGCGCAACACCATACGGCCTTCTTCAATCTCGCCATTGTTCATCTTGTTGAACAAATCCAACGATTCTTCAATCGGACGGTTGCGGTAAGGGCTATCAGTGCCGGGTTGCGTAGGCGTACCTTTTTGTGCCGCAATCTCTTCCGAGCTCTGTTCGTCGATATAGGCCTTTCCTTCCTTGATCAGACGGATGGCAAAATCCCAGAGTTGCTGGAAATAATCGGAAGCGTAATATTCGTTACCCCACTGGTAACCAAGCCATTGTATGTCTTCCTTGATGGCATCGACATACTCCATGTTTTCCTTGGTCGGGTTGGTGTCGTCGAAGCGCAAGTTGCACACGCCGCCATGCTTGGCAGCAATGCCGAAGTCGAGGCAGATGGCCTTGGCGTGGCCGATGTGAAGGTAACCATTAGGCTCTGGGGGGAAGCGCGTCTGGACGCGTCCACCATTCTTGCCGTTCTTGAGGTCTTCCTCAACCATCGCTTCAATGAAATTGAGCGATTTCTTTTCCGTTACTTTTTCTTCTTCTGGGTTTGTCATTTGTTCAAATGTGTTAAAAACGGTGCAAAAGTAATACAAAATGTGCCTTTTTCGCAAAATGGCACAAAAAAAGGCGACCGAAGCCGCCTTCCGTTGTCATTCGATTAGGAATCAATAGGCTTTATATTTGTCGCCAGTCTTTTCGATGAGGATGCGGTAATACTCGTCGCTATACTTCGGGTGATCGCTGTTGATAGGTGTATATTTCTGACCAGGAACAGGTTGCGAAGCAGTGTTGAGATTGCCGTCCATATACTTCATGAAGAGGGTGTGATAGAAGTTCTTCCAAGTTTTGCAGAGTTTGTCGGCTTGCGTGCACGAGAACTCGGTGAGTTGGCGGATGGCTTCTTTCTGGTTCTTGCAGCCGTTGGCGCGGTTGTCGATTTCAGGAACCAGCGTGTTCACCCAGTTGCCTTCAAGCTGATGTTGCATCTTGTCAATCTCAGGATGGATGTAATCGTATTTGGTGTAAGCCCAGTTGCTCATCTGGTTGAAGATCCAGAAGGCCGAAGTCTCCGACCATTCGGTCATCGAGCCATTGCCTACGCGGAAGCATTCCGGGATTTGGGTCATGCAAGTGTACATTGGGCAATATACGGTGCTGGCTGCATCGTCAACGCCAAACCAAATGATGCCGCCGAGAGGAGCTGGAAGATAACCACGGCATTGGGCGACGAACGAAAAACCGGTCTGTTGGGTTGCAGTGGTACGCTCGTGAACATAGCTCACGCCATCCACTTCCCAATCCATTGGGCGCCAACGATATGGGCAATGGAATGGACCAGCGCCAAAGTCTTGGCTCATGTCGAGTTCGGTGCCTTCGAGGTGGTCGCGCATGAAATCCATCACGTCGGTCACGGTGACTTTTTGCTTAGGCTGCACCCAAAGAGGCATACGGTTGGTTGGGAAGTTCTCGGGAGTTTGGCACATGCCAGCCTTGTAAGGTTGCACGCGCTTGATGTCGCGACCCGTAGCATAGCCCCAGTATTGATCCATGCCGTCAACGACCTTGTTGAACATGGCCCAAACGCGCATGTCGCAGCCACGGACAGTACCGAAATCAGCAGGGCAATACACATCGGAGAACGAGAACTGAGCATCAGGACCATCGTAAAGTTTGCTTTCCTTGGCGAAGCTGATGACGTCGTCAGCATACACGCAGTCGATGTTGGCATCCTTGAAGAGCTTGTCGATGTTCTTGTAGGTGATGCTGGTCTTGCACTTGCGCGAAGCCAATGGGAAAGTGGTGATACGAGCTTGGTTGGCGTGACCAGAGACATAGCCATCAGGGATGCGGCGGGCCACCCAAACGGCACCCTTGTTTTGCTTACCCTTGCCAATCATTTCGAGAATCCAGCACTCTTCGGTGTCGGCGATGGAGAACGACTCGCCTTCGCTGACATAACCGTAGTTAGCCACGAGGTCGACCATAACCTTGATGGCTTCGCGAGCCGTCTTGGCGCGTTGCAAAGTGATGTAAATCAAGCTGCCATAGTCCATGATACCTTGGCCTTCCCAGAGGCATTCGAGGCCACCGTAAGTGGTTTCGCCAATGGCCAGCTGCCATTCGTTCATATTGCCAACCACGTTATAAGTGTGAGCCACTTGAGGAATCTGGCCGCGGAAAGCGCCACCGTCCCAGTCCCACACATCGAGCATGGTGCCTTCGGGATAGTCGGCTGCCGGATAATGATAAAGCTCGCCGTAAAGCACATGCGAGTCGGCGGCATACGAAATCATGCAACTGCCATCGGCAGAAGCGCCTTTGGTAATCAAGAAGTTAGTGCAGGCATTGGCTTTGCCGAAGCAAAAGACGAGAGCCAAGGCCACGATTGCAGATAATGCTTTTTTCATATTGAATAGATTTTAATGATTGTCGGTATTCGAGGGGACAAAATTAGTAAAATGTTTCGTTGAGCGTTGCCGATTTACAAAATTGATTTGCAACTATGACCATTGACCATGACCATGACCGCTTTCTGATTTCAGCACGCGGTCATGGTCATAGTCAGCGGTCATAGTTTATTAGAAAAACATAAGAATTTATAAAACAGCAACATATCCGACAACAAACGGCAACAAACGCTTACTGTCGATTACAAACGTTTAATCAACGGCTTAGTCTTAGCAAGGTTTGCACTTTTGCAGGGTAGAAAAACAAATAAGCCATGACAAACCAATTCAACTTGCATTTTCAGAAAAATCCTATAATAGAACTATGAAACAATTTGAATATGTACCTGAAATAACATCAGAGCTTAACGACAAAACAAAGATGGAACTGCGAAAATATGTTCTGGAATATTATAAGAGTAAATTAAAAGGAAAAGAAGTGGTCAACAAAGACACAGGCATTACCATTCACTTTTCAATGACATCAGGAAGAAAAACCGCCATGGGAGAAGCCATGTATCAGAAAAAAGCCGAAATGATTAGAATTTTGCCAGAGTTGGTAGAAAATGCCATTTATAACAATTTTGGAAAACGAAAACCTGACGAGAGCCAAGAGATCATTGGATACTTGAATTTTAAAGGGCGTTGCAAACTTGACGGCAAAATCGAAAATATAAGAATCGCGGTGCAATTTCAAAAAAGTGCCAAATTCTATTACAACATTGAAATAAACATGATTAAATGAAAACGGATGAAAATCTAAAGAGTCCTGTTTCCGGTATTCTCTCATCCCGATTTTCATCCGTATGGTTTTGTTATCACGGAAGATATATCCAATTTGGTCATCCATTTACGTTTTGATGTTCAATTCATTTTTCATTCCGTCCCCGTGACCAACTGGTTGCAAAAGTACAATTAATCCGAATATCAGCATCTATTTTTTTCAAATAATCCCAAAATCCTAGCAAAATGAATAATGAAGAATACAATCCAATTGAAATTCCAACAGGTGATGGCAA
>CALBNP010000123.1 GCA_937896505.1 uncultured Bacteroidales bacterium
ACAGAGAATCCTTTACCACTTCTTTACAAAGCAGCGGATTGGATTATGATAAATCATCCAATATGTACAGCAAAACTTGTGGCAACATCACAATATTGCGCAGAGAACTCAGATGTGAAAATAATGCACCATCATGGACGAAATCAAATAGTGTTAGAGATTTGATTCCTGCTATCCTAATCGGACAATGGTATGATAACGAAGGCTCAAATGACATTCTTTTTGAAGAATTTGGTCTAAACAACAAACAATATTCTGCCATATTAACCGATTATTCACGTATAGAAGACAGTCCAATATGCCATATCGAAAACTATTGGAAAATCATATCTCCATTTGAGGCATTGATGTATTTGGCAGACAGAATAACAACGGATGATTGGCTACATTTTGAAACAGTTTTCAAATTCATTTTTGGAGACACTAATCCAGAAGCCATTAAAAGATACAAAAGTTCAGGTTTGCAATTTTGGTCCAACACACAACTTTTTTCAGGCAGAATTAAAGATGGCATTCTAAATAATGCTATTTTGATTTCTTGGCAAAACCCTCAATTTCCAAATACACCTAAAAAAGGTGATGTATGGATAAACGGAATAATCACGTCTATTTTAAAAAGTTCTAATTTAGAATGGTGGCTTTCATTTGAGTATCAAATTCCACTCATGGCAGAAGCTGCTCCTCAAGTGTTTCTTGACTATGTACAACAAGACCTAAACAAGAGTAATTCCATTATAAAGGAGTTGTTTACAGTAGAGCACAAACCCGATGTGTTGTTTGGGGATGGCGTTCATTATACAAATATTCTCTTTGCATTGGAAAAATTGGCTTGGGATGAACATTATTTGCTGCAAGTGACCGATATTTTGTTTGAACTATCGCATTTGAAAAATGAATCCAATTACTCAAATTCTCCATTTAATACGCTTACCAATATATATAGTGTATGGTATCCTCAGACTTATACAAAAACCGAAGATAGGAATAGCATTCTCAATACATTGTCAAAAAAATATCCAAGTCATTGTTTTGAACTGTGCGTAAAACTCTTAAAATCACTACGAGGAACTGTTATCAGTGCTCCTAAAATGAAATGGAGACTGTCTGATAAAGAATCCAAAGGTCCTGTTACTTGGAATGAATTTTATTCGGGTATTACTAACGCAATCAGTATTCTGACGAACACTTGCAGCATGTCTGACGAACAAATAATAAATCTTATTGATTTATTTGGAGAAGAAAGCATTGGGGACCATAGTCGTCAAACAATTATGTCCTTTTTAAACAATCATCAGGATGCACTTAAAAACAATGCAGCAATTTATGAAGCTACAATAAATGAAATCAACCATCACAAATCGTTTCCTGATTCAAATTGGTGTCTGTCACAAGAGAATATAAATCTTTTGGAATCATTTTTAGAAGCAATAATGCCAGAGGATGTAATGGAACAAAATATATGGATGTTTGCTGATGATTATCTTGACATTCCTGAGATAAGAAACATTGAAACAAAGAGCTATGAAGAAACAGAGAGAAAGAAACTTGAAGTTCGTGGAAAAGCATTAAAAACAATTCAAAATGTTTTTGGAAAAGAAGGCATTTTCGTATTCTCAAAAAAAGTTCAATGCCCAAAAGCTGTTGGTGAAGTTTATGTGGTGTTACGTGATGATTGTGCATTTATGGATGTTTTATGCGCCTATAGAGAAAACAAAGTTAATTTGGATTTCGTCAGGGGATTTTATTTGGTTTTTCTAAGAGAAAATAATCTTAATGATTTCATTTGCCATACAAAATCCTTAGAACAAAATTATCTTGATTTATTATATATACCATTGACATCAATTGCAATTTTCAAAGAAGTTTTAGATTATTTGAATACTCTTCCAAAGGATGTTCAGAATCAATATTGGGAAACTGTAACATACTATCCGGCATCTAACGCCAAAAAAGATATAGAATTTATTATCAAAAAAACCAACGAGCATAAACGATATGCATATTCCTTACAAATAATTAAGATGTCTTTTTATGATAAACAACAAATATCTTCTCGGTTAATCCTTGATTCTATTAAAGGGTATTTTTCAGACGCAAGTTCCAATAAGGTGAACCAATATGATCTAAGTAAAATCATCGAACATCTCGACAAAAGACCTGACGTTAGTGATGCCGATATTGTTCCTTTGGAATTTCTTTGTTATGATATTCTTGAACAACACGCTGATGATTTAAGATTTCACAAAGCGATATTGACTTCTCCTGAATTAATGATGGAATTATTGACTATGGTTTATCTGCCAGAAAACGAAGAAAACCGACAAATAGAATTGAGTAAAGTGAACGAAATTGTTAGAATGAATGCTCAACTGAGTTATAGAGTTTTACATTCTTTAGACAAATGTCCTTATGTAGATTCAGAAGGAAAAATTGACGAAAACGGATTGAAAAATTATATTAGTGAGTTAATCACATTGGGAGAAAAGTTTGATAGAAAAAAAGTAGTATTTCAAACAATTGGTCATTTATTGGCAAATTATCCCGAAAATCAGGATTTCCCTAATATCATTATTTGTTCTATCATTCAAGAATATGATAACAATGATTTGATTCAGGGGTATAAAATTCAAATGTATAATAAACGCGGTATTACAAGTAGGCCTTGCTTTTCAGGTGGTTTTATCGAAAAAAAATTGTCTGAGAAGTATAATGGATATGCTGATAAAATTTGTTGTTTTTATCCTGTTGTAGCAAAGATTTTTGATAATCTGAGTGATGAATACGCTTGTCTCGGGAAGGAAAAAGACAATAAGGATAGAATTGAAGAAATAAACTGTTAGCAAGAATTCATATTTCCAACTGTCTTTGCAAGTCAAACAGCTAAAACAATGTCGCATTTCACCGAAGCAAGTTCAGAGCTGGCCATCTTGTTCTACAAGAGACAGACGAAGATGGGAAGATAAAAAAGTCGAAAAAAAATGAACGAACTGCAATTCATATTGCACCAACTTCCCGAAGAAGAGGGAAAGGTTCAGGTCGTCATCAAGGATGAGACGATTTATGCTACGCAAAAGGCAATGGCACAATTGTTTGGCTGCTCAACCGATAATATTGGGCTTCATTTGAAAAACATTTTTCTTTCGGGCGAATTGGAAAAAGATTCAGTTACCGAGAAAATCTCGGCAACTGCCCTCGATGGTAAAAACTATCTTACCTCTTTCTATTCCCTCGATGCCATTATCGCCGTGGGCTACCGCGTGTCGTCGGCAAGAGCGACAAATTAGCAGAAAAAATATGAAGAATTCAACAAGACACAGAAAATCATTTCCGATTTCGATTTAGAGATAAAAAAATTATCAGACTCAAAGGCTTAGTTTCCTATCTTTGCAAGTCAAACAATTCAAGCGATGTCGCATTTCACCGAAGCAAGTTTAGAGCAGGCCATCATGCAACTCTTTCAGGAAGAGGGCTATGGCTTTACGCCGGGCGAAAGCATCCACCGCAATGTGAACGATGTGGTGCTGCGCGACGACTTGCGTGCGTTCCTGCGCCAACGCTATGTAGCGGTCGGCATCACTGAAATGGAGTGCGAGAACGCCATTGCGCGCCTCACCGCTTCGGCCACGCTTTCGCTCTACGAAAACAACCGCCACACCCTGCGCCTCATCACCGAAGGCTTCGCCCTGAAACGCGACGACACTACCCTACCCGACCTTTTCGTCGAGCCTATCGACTTCGGCAATGCCGACAACAACATTTTCCGCATCGTCAATCAGTTTGAGGTGAAAGGCAACGAGACCCGCATCCCCGATGCCGTGATCTTCGTCAACGGACTGCCTTTGGTGGTATTGGAGTTTAAGAGCGCGGTGAAAGAAGAAGCCACCATCGAAAACGCTTTCACGCAACTCACCGTCCGTTACCGCCGCGACATTCCCGAACTGTTCAAATACAACGCCTTCACCGTCATCAGCGACGGCGTAAACAACAAATACGGCTCCCTGTTCACCCCTTACGAGTTTTTCTACGCCTGGCGTAAAATCGACGACGGACAGCAAGAAGCCGAAGGCATCAATTCGCTTTACACCCTGATTCACGGGCTTTTCCGCAAGGAAAGACTATTGGCCGTAGTCAAGGATTTCATTTTCATGCCCGACAATTCCAAAAGCGAAAAGAAAATCGTGTGCCGCTATCCGCAATACTTCGCTGCCACGAAACTCTACGACAACATACTGAAACATGCCAAGATGAACCCCGACGGCGACGGCAAAGGCGGCACCTATTTCGGCGCCACTGGCTGCGGCAAAAGCTACATTATGCTTTTCCTTACCCGCCTGCTCATGCGCAGTAGAGCCTTCGGCAGCCCCACCATCGTGCTCATCACCGACCGTAAAGACTTGGACGACCAGCTAGCCAAGGATTATTTCCTGAACGCCAAGCAGTTTATCGGCGACGACTGCATACGTTGTGTGTCGAGCCGCGACGATTTGCGCCAGTCGCTCAAAGAGCGGCAAAGCGGCGGCGTGTTACTCACCACCATACAGAAATTCACCGAAGACGCGCGCCTGCTCTCGCGCCGCAACAACATCATCTGCATCTCCGACGAGGCGCACCGCTCTCAGGTCAACCTGTCGCAGCACATCCGCGTTACAGGAAAAGGCGTGGCCCGCAGTTTCGGTTTCGCCAAATACCTCCACGACTCGCTGCCCAACGCCACTTTCGTAGGTTTCACCGGCACCCCGATTGACGCCACCATCGACGTGTTCGGTCCCGTGGTTGATGCCTACACCATGACCGAATCGGTAGCCGATGGCATCACCAAGCGCATCGTTTACGAAGGCCGTTCTGCCAAAGTGCTGTTGGACAATGCCAAACTGCAAGACATAGAACGCTACTACAAGCAATGCGAAGAAGAAGGCGCTACCGAATACCAAATTGAGGAAAGCAAGAAAGCCGTCACCCAAATGGAAAAGATTCTGGGCGATCCCGACCGTCTGCAAGCCGTGGCGGAAGATTTCATAGCCCATTACGAGCGGCGCATCGACGAAGGCAGCACCGTGAAAGGCAAAGCCATGTTCGTCTGCTCCAACCGCCACATCGCCTACGAACTGTTCAAGAAAATCATCGCCCTGCGTCCTGAATGGAACATCAAGTTGCCCAAAATTGCAAAGCTGGACGACAACGAAAGCAAAGACCTCTGGATAGCCGCCGAAGCGCAAGCCAGCTTACAGGAAAAAATCGTGCCCATCGAACGCATCAAGATGGTGATGACACGCAACAAGGACGATGCCCCCGAACTCTACGGACTTTTGGGCGATGAAGACTATCGCAAGAAACTCGACCTGCAATTCAAGAATCCCGAATCGAATTTCAAGATTGCCATCGTCGTTGACATGTGGATAACTGGTTTCGACGTGCCTTGCTTAGACACCATGTATATCGACAAGCCTTTGCAAAGGCACACCTTAATTCAGACCATTTCGCGCGTGAACCGCGTTTATGAAGGCAAGGAAAAAGGACTTGTCGTCGATTACATCGGCATCAAGAGCAACATGAATGCAGCCCTCAAGCAATATGCCAATGCCGAAAACGACGGTTTCACCATCGAAATGGCCGAGCAATCCGTCAGCATTGTGAAAGACGAGTTGGACATTATCAGGCGCATTTTCAACAAGTTCGACTACTCGAAATTCACTAACGGCACGCCTTTGGAACAATTGGAATGTCTCAACCAAGGCGCAGAATACATACAGCGCACCCAGGAACGCGAAAAACTGTTCATGGGTCATTGCGCCAAACTGAAATCGGCTTTCAGTCTCTGCTGCAACAGCGAAGCCTTTACCAACGAAGAACGCGAGAGTTACTATTATTTCTGCGGCATTCGCTCCATCATTTTCAAACTCACCAAAGGCGAAGCTCCCGATGCTACCATGATGAACCGCCGTGTGAGCGAGATGGTGACTGAAGCCATCATTTCGCAAGGCGTGGAGGAAATCATTCAAGTCGGCAACGAAGGGACAACCCTCGACCTGATGGGCGACGAATACATGAAACGCCTTGAAAAACTGAAACTCCCGAACACGAAAATCAAGCTGATGGAAAAACTGCTGCGCAAAGCCATCACTGATTTCAAGAAAGTGAACAAGATGAAAGGCGTCGACTTCTCGCAACGTCTCAACGAACTGGTCAGCCGCTACAACGAGCGCCGCGATAGCGTCATCTTTGCCGATGAAGTGCTCACCGAAGTCGCTAATCAGATGGCCGATTTGCTGAAAGACCTCAACGAAGAAAAACAATCCTTCCGTGCCTTGGGCATCAGTTACGAAGAAAAGGCTTTTTACGACATTCTGAAAGCCATTGCCGTTCAGTATCAGTTCATTGAGCAATATCCGGAAGAAAAGCTGCTTGCCCTTTCAAAAGACGTCAAGACGCTTATCGACGACAAATCGAAATACACCGACTGGTCGAACCGCGACGACATCAAGGCCGAGTTGAAAATGGATTTGATTCTCATCTTGGCCGAACATGGTTATCCGCCGGTCACCAACGACGAGGTCTTCAAGGAAATCTTCGAACAGGCCGAGAATTTCAAGAAATACAATGGGCAATAATTGTCTTAACTACCGGGATGCAATTTTTGCATTTCTATAAGGAAAAAGACTATCTTTGTAATTCAAAAGCATAATATAATTATGGAACATTACAAAATAGCATTAATCGCCATTGTTGTGGCACTGCTGATGAGCTGCGGCAGGAACAGCAATTACATCACCCCCGTCGATTACGACAAGTTTTACGAAGGCGTCAACAGCCTTACCGAAGAACAGAGTCAGGAACTCAGCATGAAAATTTCGGAAGAACAATGGAACAACACCATCGGAAAAGAAATTCCAGACATCAAAGTGAAAGACCCTAACGGAAAGAGTTACAGGTTGAAAAAGCTGCTCAAGCAAGGCTCCATCATCATTTTCAGTGCGCACAACTGCGGTTGGGGCAAGGAAGAAGCCCAAAAGGAATTTCCCGCCCTTATACGTGAAATCAGCGATGAGTTGGATGGCATCGACATTTTCTGCTTCGTGGAAAACAGCAAAGACTATGACCAGCAGCAAGTGGGCGACTACGTTTGGAGTCTGCAAAAAGAGTATAGCAAAATCTACCTCATTGACCAAGATGACGCCTTGAAGATGAACCTCACTGCCTGCCCCACCAAGCTTTTCATCAACAAGGAACAAGTTGTGAGCTTCATGCATATCGGCTATGCCATGGAACCCGAGGCACGGCTCAATATCATACGCGCAGGCATCAACGAAATAAACAAGGAGAAACTATGAACAAGGCACATTTCGCAGCAGGCTGTTTTTGGGGTGTGGAATATTATTTCAAGCGCCTGAACGGAGTTTTGAAGACCACCGTCGGTTTCATGGGTGGCTCGGTCGCAAACCCTAGTTACAAACTCGTCAAGACTGGCACGACCGGTCATTTGGAAACCATCGAAGTGGAATACGATTCCTCAATAGTGAGTTACGAAGATTTGGTAAGATATTTCTTTGAAATCCACGACTTTGAGCAGACCGATGGTCAGGGCATTGACATTGGAAGCCAGTATCTTTCAGCGATTTTCTATACTTCAGAAGAAGAAAAGGCGACAGCTGAAAAAGTCATCGCCGAACTGACAAAGATGGGCTATCAAGTCGCAACGGAAATACGCCGAACAGAGGCCTTCTACCCTGCCGAGGACTATCACCAGAATTATCTGGACTTGCGCAACGAAACGCCTGAATGTCATGTCTATAGAAGAATATTTGGGCATCGTTGAGAAAGGCGACCTCGAAATCGAAGACAGATCTTCGATGATGGGCATGAGTTTCCCGCACAAGATTCTCATCAACGGGCAGCAGCTTTGCATCATGAAGAAAAAGGCGAAAATCTGCGGCATGCCTTGCGGAAAATACAAACTCACCATTCAAAGCATGTTCCCGTTCATCTCCGCCGAGGCCGAAATCGACATCAAGCAAGGCGAAAACAAGATAACCTTCACCGACAAGGAAACACTTTGGGACGTGCTTTTCACCATCGACTTGATTCTGATGGTCGTGCATTGGTTCGTTCATTTGCCTGATAATATCGATCTGATATACAAGATTGTGACCAATGGATATTTCATTCTTTGGCTTGTTTACGAATGGGCGATTAGGAAAAAATATTTCAAGATAAGTAGGGTGAATTGATTTTTGTTGAAGAACTTTCCGATGAAATCAAAACAGTTTCATAAAAATTTGTTCGATTTCACCTTTTTACAGTTTTGATTCAGATTTAATTGCTACATTTGCCGCGTCAATAAAGAGATTTTGACTTGTTTAGATTTTCCGCACCCTAAGCCAGTTGAAATTCTTTGGATGGCAAAACCGTGCAGGACAGTCCTGTAAGTTAAAATAAGAAATCAAACACCCAAGTTGCGGAATTGTTTCAAAAATGAAAAAAGCATCATTGTACTTGCTTGTATTGCTGTTAGCTTTTGCAGCATCATGCAAGAAGAACAACGAAGATCCATCGAAGTTGAAAATAGTCGAATTACGTTCGGCTGGAAAACCTATCAGTAACCCGAACATTAACCCTTCCAACCTTAAGCCGGAAGGAGCTGAAGCAACGCTACGTTCACTGCGCTACGTTTCGCCACTTCCAATTTATTATATGGATTACACAGCAAAGGTGGATTGGACTCAGTTGATGAAGGATGACCCCAATAGCCGTTACCATTTGTTTGATAATGCGAGCGCGCACGCCGATTTAGACAACCTCCTTTATAACAATCCACCACGCGAAGACATCATACCGACCCGACATGGGCTTTGCTCAGGATTTGTCTGCTTCAATCCTCAACATGAGTTGCTGTTTGGTCGCAATTATGATGGCAACACAGGGCCGTTGCTTGTCGTTTTCAACCAAGATGTTAAACCTGGAGAACACAAAAGCGTTTTGATGACCGAGCTGTCGATGGCACAAATGTCTTCCGGCTTATATGAAGAGTACAATTACGATCCTTGCCTGTTAGAAGCCGGGAAGAATATTGATGTACTGCTCAGGCAACCTTCCGCCGTCTTGGACGGCATGAACGATGTGGGACTATGCCTGGCGGCTTACCAACTGCCTAATTTTGACGATGGCACCCCCGAAATCGGGCATAATGAGACCCCACGCCCTCACGGAGTTGACCAAAACACTGGGAAAAGACAAATCATATCATCAGTATTACACCGCATGATTTTGACAAAATGCGACAGTGTGCAAGATGTTGTCGACTTTTTCAATTCATACGACTACACTTCCATGATCCCCGATCTGAATATCCACTGGTATGTGGCAGACGCTAAAAACGGTTGGAGAACATTGGAATTCTGGAAAGGCAGCCAAGGGCAAGATTCCTTATTTGTAATGGATGAAAATTACAGACGAGCATCCGCTTATTTGTCTGGCAGCATTGTCCCATACGAATACCGCTGCATTGAGAACTTCTATTGCAACTTCGAGGCTTCCTCAACCTATAATTTAGACCATTGGCAACACGGGTATTCCACCAAAGCCCGCGCAATGAATCTGATGAGCCACTATGCACCAACCATGACGGAAGAAGAAGCTCTGCAATGCCTGCAATATGGCAGTTATGGTGTGGAAACTCCCGGCGAGGTAACCGATTGGTCTTGCGTTTACAATCCCAAAAAGAAGACCGTCATCTTCACTATGCGCAACGACATGTCAACGGTCTATTCCATCGACCTTAACAAAGACTTGTAATAAAATCTTTTCTACATAAAGAAACAAAACCACGCTGAAAAAGGCTTCCTTTTTGACCACCTCGGTTGAAAGGATGCCTTTTTTTGTTGGCAAATCATTTCCTTATCAAAATTTCACTATCTTTGCAAAACCAAATGGTGACTTATATCAATACGGATTTACATTAATATGAATTAAGAATAATATGGCAAAAAACATCGAAGAAATCAGAGAAGCGCTGGCCTCATACGGCATCACCGGCGTGAAAGAGATTTACTACAATCCAAGCTACGAGCAACTCTTCAAGGATGAAATGGATCCATCTTTGGATGGCTACGACAAAGGCGTGCTGACCGAACTCAATGTAGTCAACGTGATGACAGGCATCTACACTGGCCGTTCGCCTAAGGACAAATATATCGTCATGGACGAAAACTCGAAAGACACCGTTTGGTGGACTTCTGATGCCTACAAGAACGACAACCACCCTATGAGTCAGGAAGTTTGGGCCACCGTGAAAGGTATCGCAAAGAACGCCCTCTGCAACAAGAACCTCTATGTGGTCGATGCTTTCTGCGGCGCCAACAAGGACACACGCATGGCCGTCCGCTTCATCATGGAAGTGGCTTGGCAGGCTCATTTCGTTGAAAACATGTTCATCAAGCCAAGCGCTGAAGAACTGGCCAACTTCAAGCCGAACTTCACCGTTTACACAGCTTCGAAGGCTTCCGTCGAGAATTTCAAGGAACTCGGCCTCAACAGCAGCACATGCGTTGCCTTCAACGTGACAAGCCACGAACAGGTCATCCTGAACACATGGTACGGCGGCGAAATGAAGAAAGGCATGTTCAGCATGATGAACTACTACCTGCCGCTGAAGGGCATCGCTTCCATGCACTGCTCCGCCAATACCGATATGGAAGGTAAGAACACCGCTATCTTCTTCGGTCTGTCAGGCACGGGTAAGACTACCCTTTCGACCGACCCGAAGCGTCTCCTCATTGGTGACGATGAACACGGCTGGGACGACAACGGCGTCTTCAATTTTGAAGGCGGCTGCTATGCCAAGGTCATCAACCTCGACAAGGAAAGTGAACCCGACATCTACAACGCCATCAAGCGCAACGCTTTGCTGGAAAATGTCACCGTCGATGCAGAAGGCAAGATTAACTTCGCCGACAAGAGCGTGACCGAGAACACCCGCGTCAGCTATCCTATCGACCACATCGAAAAGATTGTTCGTCCGGTTTCAGCTGGTCCTGATGCCAAGAACGTCATCTTCCTCAGTGCCGATGCTTTCGGCGTGTTGCCACCAGTCAGCATCCTGACTCCTGAACAGACCAAATATTACTTCCTCTCCGGCTTCACCGCCAAATTGGCTGGCACCGAGCGTGGTATCACCGAACCTACACCTACTTTCAGTGCATGCTTCGGTCAGGCATTCCTCGAACTCCACCCAACCAAATACGGTGAGGAACTTGTGAAGAAGATGGAAAAATCAGGCGCTAAGGCTTATCTCGTCAACACCGGTTGGAACGGTTCAGGCAAGCGCATCTCCATCCGCGACACCCGTGGCATCATCGACGCCATCCTCGACGGCAGCATCAACAAGGCCGAGACCAAGGTGATTCCTACCTTCAACTTCGAAGTGCCTACCGCATTGCCAGGCGTCGACCCGAAGATTCTCGACCCACGCGACACCTACGCCGACCCAAGCGTTTGGGAAGAAAAGGCAAAAGACCTCGCAGGCCGCTT
>CALBNP010000124.1 GCA_937896505.1 uncultured Bacteroidales bacterium
CAACAAACCGATTGGCCATATTAAATATGCACTACTTTAATTCCGCCAACGGGTTGCCCCAGATAAAATTCTCAAAAGTCCGCTTCACATTCCATTGCTGCATGATGTCAGTTCCTTTCACCAATGGCTCGTAGTCGGACACTTTGCTGGCAATGGTAATGTTGTCCAGGCAAAAATTCGGTCGGCCCGAAGCCCCGAAATGGCGGATAGCGACATACACCTCTTGACCACTATATGCGCTGAGATCGACTTTTTGCAACCACCATTGTCCATGCGCTCTGCCGGGTTCGACATCCGCTTCGTAAATCATGGTGAAATCGGCGGGATTGGTGTTGCCCGTTGTCGAGACCGCCACGCCGAAATGGTCGTTGCCATCCACGATTTCGTTCATGGAAACGTAGAAGCAGATGGCAGGTGCATTATGGAAATGCAGTAGTGGCGAAACCAGATAATCGTCGGGCGTAAGATAGCCCGCATTAAAATCAAACGACTTCGACATCATGCAGTAGCCGCCCTGATAGCCCGAATTGTTACCATCCAAGTCCTTTGAATTGAGCCAGCAGAAGCCATCGCCATCCGCATCAATCGTGGTCCAGCCATCGGCATTTCCGTAATCGAACCAATAGTATTCCGTTTCTGCATTCGCCATACCGGCAAACGCAAGGCAAATAGCCCATGTCATCAGTATTTTTTTCATCATGGCATTATGTTTTTGTTAATTGCGGCAAATTTAGCAAAAAATAATTGATTGTCAAGAAAAACAGCATTTATTTAGTGAAATGGTATTAAACTGCCTATATTAATGTTGTCAATTCAAGATAAAATTGTATTTTTGCGACATGCTAATGTAGTTTTATCATAATATAAAAACATTTTAGGTATGTATGACAGAATATTAAATATTGATAATGAATATAATGACAGCATATTTTTGTTCGGAGCAAGGCAAACAGGAAAAACTACATGGCTGACCTCACAATTTCCAGATTGCCGTTATTACGATTTGCTTCGACCTTCCGAATTTGAGCGTCTGCTTCGTCAGCCTGAATTATTATCACAGGAATTGGAAGATTTCGGCGAAAACGACACCGTTATCATCGATGAAATACAGAAACTGCCACAACTATTAGACGAAGTACACTACCTCATTCAGCGCAAAGGCATTCGCTTCATTCTCAGCGGTTCAAGCGCAAGAAAACTTAGACGCGCTGGAACCAATTTACTTGGAGGAAGAGCCTCAAAGAAGCAGATGTTTCCCCTTGTTAGTGCCGAAATTCCCGACTTCGACCTCATTCGCGCCGTGAACAACGGCATGATTCCGCGTCATTATATGGTTCAAAATCCACAAGAACGCTTACGCGGCTACATCGGAGTTTATCTCAACGAGGAAATCCGTGAAGAAGCCTTGTCACGCAACCTCAATTCCTTCACCCATTTTCTTGAAACAGCTGCGCAATGCGATGGAGAAATGCTTGTCTATAAGAACATTGCACAAGATTGCGGTATCGATTACCGAACTGTAAAAGAGTATTTTTCGATCCTGGAAGACACGCTCGTCGGCTATTTCATATATGGTTTTACCGAATCCAAAAAAAGAAAGGCAATTGCTGCGCCAAAGTTCTACCTTTTTGATGTCGGTGTGGCCAATTACCTTTGTCACCGGCAGCATCTTCAACCTGGCTCCGACGATTTCGGACACGCATTTGAACATCTCATCATACAAGAAATCATCGCCTATCTTGGCTATTCACATTCGGATGAAAAACTATGCTATTGGCGAACCACAAGCGGTTATGAAGTAGATGCCGTCATTGGCAATGGGCGCGTTGCCATTGAGATAAAATCGTCGGAAGAAGTTAAATCAAGACATACACACAGCTTGAAAGCCTTTAGCGAAGACTTCCCCAACGCCAAACTATTCATCGTCTCGCTCGATAAATACAAGAGAAAACTCAATGGCATCGACATCATTCCCGCCATGGATTTCCTAAAAGACCTTTGGAAAGGCTTGGTGATTTGACGCTAAAACTATCCGAAAAAGGTCAACCCATATTTCATGAGTCGGCCTTTCCAAGAAGTAATGATAAACCTGTCGGAATTTCAGAACGTGAAGTTAGCCCTGATGTAGAAGTTCCTTCCAGGCTCGAAATTGATGTTTCCGCGGTTGGTGGAAAGGAAATTCGTGTAAACCACATTGGTGAGGTTGTCGATGCCGCCGAAGAATTGCAGGCCACAGCGCCCCAATTCGAACATCTTGGAATTGAGTGTCAAGTCGATGCGATAATAGCCTTTTGTCGCCTTCTCGCCCTCAGCAATCATGCCTTCCTCCTTGGCTCCGGCAGCCATCACCGACAAATTGACAGCACCCACATTAGGATAGGTGTAAGCCACACCCAAACGCCCACTCATAGGTGGTATATTTGGCAAATAGCTCTTGTTATTGAGATTGAAGCCAATAGTATAAGCACCTGACATATAGACTTGTAAGCCATCGATGATATGATAATCAAGGTTGAAGTCGGCACCATAGAGCATGGCTTTATCGACATTGTCATAAATCAAGGCAGGAAGCGTGTCGAGGGCATTGCCTTCGGCAAGGCTATAGACGAAGATACCGTTGGTCTCGACAATCATGTCGGTGAGATAGTTGGCGAAAACTGAAACCTGAAAATCAAGCTGGTCGCCCCAATGGCGGAGGCCAAGATCGACGGAATAGCCCTTCTCGGGTTTCAGGTTAGGATTGCCCAGCTGGACTTTGCTGCCCAAATCGATATATCTAAAACGCTCTTCCAACGAGGCAGCACGATAGCTGCGGGCAGCATTCATGACGAATTCGGTCTTTTCGCCTACCTTATACAGCAAGCCCATGTTGGCGCTCCACGAGAGGTCGGTGGTCTTGCCTGCCTCGAAGGTGACACGCTGCGTAGCCGGAATGGTGGCCGGACCACCGTTGGTAATGACCGAATCCACATCGTGGCACAATCCGTTAGTCACGAAGATGCCATCTAGACGACCGCCCACGGTAAGTGTGAGCCGATTATCGAGGAAGTGCATCTCGTCTTGCGCAAACAAGCCTGCCGATGCAAACGAGCAATTGGGCAGCGGCGACTCGAAGCGCTCCACCTTGTTGGTCTTGATAGTGTCGCCATCGGGGTTCACGATGCTCACGTTGATGTATTTCTCGCGCTTGCTGGTCATGCTGCGCTGCCAAGCATCCACGCCCACGATGAGGGTATTGTGTTCGCCAAACTCCCAAGTGCCTTGCAACTGACCGCCAAAAGTAGTGTGTATGGCATGAGGAGTGAACAGTTGCGGAGCCGTAACCTGCGTGTTGCCGTTGGGCATCAGCGAGGTGGTGATGGTGTGGGGTTGCATCTCCACGTCACGGATGATATTCTGATAGAAACCGCTTAATTTCAACGACTTGAAACAATCAGAGAGGTTGGTGATTTCGTAACTTGCATTGAAGAGAGTCCGACCGATGTTGGCATATTTGGCTGTCGCATTGATTGGGAAAGCTGTGCCGCCGGGGATACCTACATCTTTCGACCAGTTGCGTTGGAATTGCAGTTTCACGACATGATTTTCGGCCAATTTGAAGCCCATCCTTGCACCAAGATTGTTGGTTGTGAAACCGCTGTTGGGCAAGATGCCTTCAGGTGTCTTCACGTCGTTGGCGTGGCCATAAGAGCCGTTCAGCTTCACATACCAACGCTTTCCGCCAGCGTTGAGGGAGAGATATTCCGAATGGCTGTTGTTGACCGAGGCATATCCCGCCGTGGCGTTGCCGTGTAGGTAGTTCTTGTCGGAGAAATAGCCATCCTTAGTAATCATGTTGACGATACCACCCATGGCACCGCTGCCAAAGAGCGATGATTGTGCACCTTTTATGACTTCGATACGCTGGATGTCGTTCACGTCAATCATGCTGAGCGAGGCCGTGAGGTCGGTGGCGGTTTCAACACGATTGCCATCTACTAAGGTGACGAGGCGGTTCTCGCTGAAGCCACGCACGTTGATGTTGGTGGCCCAAATGCCATCGCCACCCATGCTGATTCCGGGTTCGTACTTGAGCACATCTGCCACGGTGAAGGCCGACAGCTTCTTGCAGTCGAGCGAATTGACGACACTCAGCTGTGTCGGTGTCTCGATAAGTTTGATTTCGTGTTTCATGCTGGTCACAACAACATCCTTGAGTTCAATCACTTGCAGCGAATCGCTCTCAGAAGATTGTGGCGCTTGGGCTGACGACAATCCTGCCATGCCCAAGAGGATTGCCAATGCGGCAAAACGTTTCTTACTGTTCATTGCTGTTATCTTTTAGTTTAAGTAATGCCGACTTGACCTCGATTCCAACGATGCGTCCCAATTGGCCCGTCAGGGAACCAATCTGGTCGGTGGTACCTTCAAAGATAACAGAGATGATGCTGTATTTGTTTCTTGGGAAACCCTGGCGGCAGATGATGATTTCGCTGTGGCGCGAAAGAATTTCGTTCAGTTGCGGTGCCGCCGCCCTGTCTTGCACATAAATAATGGCTGTACCAATTCTCTTTTCCATTTGCATTTCCTCCGGATCAGATGTTAATTCCCGCACGGACCTTGATGACAACTCTTCGTCTCAATCTCAGTGCCTGTACGACTTTGTTATTTCGGCGACAAAGATAGAGAAAAAAACCATACAAAACAAAATATTGAAGAAATCACGAATTCTGTGCTACGGATTTACATAACGTCTTCAAATTTGAAACAAATTCTTCCATAATTTGTTATCTATTTGGAACAAAAACCTATCTTTGCAAAACCAAAAAAATCATCGAATTATGCATTATTTGTTAATCCTTTTCATCGTATCTCTGCTTGCTTCAAGCGTGGGTTTCAAGTATTTCATCTATTTTTTCAGCATTGGCTACGGCTTTGGCATTGCTGCGTTGGCTGCCACGATTGCCATTGTTTTCTGGGGTTCGCTCAGCGTACCAACCGCCATTCTTTGTCTGGTTCTGTTTGCCTACGGCTGCCGTTTGGGCATATATCTTTTCAAGCGCGAACGAAAAAGCGCCGCCTACCGCAAAATCCTTTACGACCCATGTTTGCAAGAGAAAAAGCCCGTTTTTGAAGTGATGATGGTTTGGATTTTCTGTGCCATTCTTTATGTGGCCGAAATCAGCCCTGTGGCTTTCCGCCTGAGCAATACCGCTGAAAATCTTCCAATTAGCGATATGTGGGCTTGGATTGGTGCCGTGCTAATGGTTGCCGGCGCTTGCCTCGAAGCGGCTGCCGATGCTCAGAAAAGCGCTGCCAAGAAAGTCAACCCGAAGCGATTTGTCGACACAGGATTATATAAGATTGTTCGCTGCCCGAATTATTTGGGCGAAGTTACCTTGTGGACGGGCTGTTTTCTGACATGCATCGGTGCAAGTTGCAGCACTTGGCAATGGATTGTAGCCGCCATCGGTTACATCGGTATCATCTATGTGATGTTCAGCGGTGCGCGCCGTTTGGAACTCCGACAAGTTACGACTTACGGCAACGACCCTGAATATCAGGAATATGTCAAGAAAACACCTATCCTGATCCCTTTCCTGCCGATTTACAGTCTGGCCAAATATAAGTGGCTGCAAGCGTAAGAAACCTTAATTTTGGTGAATCAATTCACCGAATATTATGATTTTCTGTGAATTTGTTCACTGATTTTAGGGATTTGCGGAATTCTTGCATTTAAATTACTTCTCAATGTTTTTCTCATTTTGGAAAAAACCAATGGGAAAAATGAAAGCGAGTCCATGCATTGCTAGAAACAGATAACCCGAAAGCAAGAGCCAAAATCCATTGCATCGAAGTGTTCCATCTGCTGAAAAATAGCAAATGATTCCAGCTAACACCCAACAGATTAATACGGCGATGTTTCTTTTCTTGGTGCATTTTCTCTCGGTTTCTGACAACTCGTTTTTTGATTCTCTTCGAATCATTAATGCCGAAACAATTCCCCATAAAATTAATGGGGTGAAACTCCATTTGTTCTGAAAACCTAATGTGATGGCGATGCCACAGATTCCAAGAATCATTTCCACAATACTTTGTCCTTTTTTCATTTGATAATTTTTTTGAGTTATACTTTTATATTATTGTAAATCAATATATTTCAAAAATCTCTAAATTGATTGATTTCGTTTTTTAGTGTAGTAGTTTTCTTGCGCAAATGTTTGATAATGAAAACTAGACAAATCAAATATAAAACAGCGACAGCAATTGCAATTGACAATTCGATGAAAAAAAACAGACCAATAAACAATGGAAAAATTCCATAAAACCATACTTTTTTTTCATAAATAAAATACATCTGGTTGTACAAATTTGTCAGCAAGAACTCATTGACGCATAAGTCGAAATGTCTCTTTTTCAAATGAAAAACTAAGGTAAAAATGCCTTTGACAAACATAAACACTGAAAGAGCCATTGCAACAACAAAAAAAAGCTTTCCGTTTTCATCAGAAATATCGACACCATTGATAAAAGGCAATAATGCAACAATTATTGAAGCGAGTATACAAATCAATCCGTTAAATGCCTGTTTGTTCCTTTTCATCCAGCACTTCATCGGATGTGTTATGTTCATTGTCGGCATTGGACGAGTGTCGCTTTTCGAACAAACATTCTTTTTCCATTCTATTCTTATGGCATCTATTTCAGTCATTGCTTTGGTTTTTGAAGGTTACTAACTTTTGTTTGATACGGTATATTTTTGTTCCGACATTTGTTTCCGTACAGCCTATGATTTCGGCAATTTCCTTTTGCGATTTGTCTTCCAGATACAAAAACAACACGGCTTTTTCATCCTCATTCAGCTTGGCAATCAATTCATTCAGCTTTTCTTGCAAGTCAGTTTCCGATGTTTCTTCTATTTCTGTTTTTATATTGTCCATCGCAACAGGAACAATTCTGTTTTTTCCCTTCCGATATTGCGATATGGCGACATTTAACGAAACCCGGTAAAGCCAAGTTGAAGCCTTGCAATTGTCTTTTCTGATGAATTTCGGATAGCTTTTCCAAAGATTGTAAACGATTTCCTGATACAAGTCTTCCGCCATTCCTTCATCAAACGATGAATAAAACTGGCTAATGTTGCGAATGATTCCATTACAACTATCAACCAATTCCAAGAATTCGGCTTCTATTTTCTTTTTATCAGCCATTACAAATAAGTCTTTGAAATATATATCGCAAAAGAATGAAAAATATCACAAGCCATCGAAAAAAACGAAGCGACACCCGATATTTCCCTATTTTTGCGCCATGAAATTCAAATCGTCTTGCATATTGATTGCGGCTTTAGCCTTTCTCGCTTGGTTTCCATCGTGCGGTGAAAACAAAAACGAAAAGGCTGAAAACCATTATGTTATCGCAACTTTGCGTGGTCCTTCTTCGATGGGAATGTTGCAATTCATCGACAGCGTGAAGCAAATGGAGAATGCCAATGTCGAGATTCAGGTTTTCGATGAGCCGCTGCAAGTGCGCAAAATGATGCTCGACGGCAGCGCCGACTTTGCCAATTTGCCCACCACAATGGCGGCTTTGCTTTACAACAAAGGCATTGATTATCATTTTGCTGCGGTGCCGGTTTGGGGAACGCTTTACCTTTGCGGCAACGATAGCACCATCCAGTCGTGGGACGATTTGAAAGGTCGAAAAGTCTATCTGATGGCCAAAGGCATGACGCCCGATGTGATGTTCCGCTATCTCATGACTGAAAACGGCCTCAAACCCTACGAAGATGTAGATTTGGACTACCGTTTCCCGACGCACATCGATTTGGCGAATGCAACCTTGGCGGGTCGCGCCGATTTGAGCGTCATTTCCGAGCCTTACCTGAGCATGGCCTTGGAGAAAAATCCTTCCTTGCATATCTTGTTGAATCTCAGCGAAAAATGGCAAAAGACCAAAGGACTGCCTTTGCCTGAAACGGCTTTCATCTGCCATGCCGAAATCGCTGAAAACCAAAAAGAAACTGTCAATGCCGTCGTGCAAGCCTATGCAAAATCAGCGGATTGGGTGAACGGCAATGCAAAAGAAGCTGCGCAATTGGCTGTGAAATATGGCATTATCGACGATGCGGTTGCGGCTGAAAACTCTATTCCGCGCTCAAATCTCCGCGTGGTCGCTGCAAAAGACGTGCAAAAGGAAATCGAGGATTATCTTAGAGTGTTTTATGAATTGGATCCACAAATCATAGGCGGCAAGATGCCCGACGCAAAATTCTATGAATAAGAAGAATAGACATATCGGCCTTATCTCCATCATTGTAATGTTGGCAGTTTGGGAAGTGGTTGCGCTCCGCATCAATTCCGAACAAATCATGCCGGGACCTTGGGCAACTTTGTTGGCCACATTCAGGCTTTTTGCCGAAAAGGATTTCCTTCTAGTAGTTGGCAACACGCTTCTGAGAGGCTTGATTGGCTTTGCCATTGCCTTGGTTTTGGGTGTCGGTTTAGGCATTTGGG
>CALBNP010000125.1 GCA_937896505.1 uncultured Bacteroidales bacterium
TTCATCATGGCCAAGAAAGTTCCAGAAATTAACTCGAGTTCGCAGGCTGACATAGCATTCTTGCTATTGTGTTTCTTCCTGATGACGACCTCTATGGACGTTGACTACGGTATCACCCGTCGTCTTCCCCCTCCTGTCGAACAAAACGACGAGGACGTGAAGGTCAAGGAAAGAAATGTGATGAATGTTTTGGTTAACAAAAACGATAAACTGTTGGTCAATGGCCGTCCTTCCGACATCTCGTTGCTGAAGGACCAAGCCAAGGAATTCATGACCCCACGTCCAAACGACCCAACGGCTCCTGAAGTCGATTTCAAGGACATCGAACTCCTGGGTTCCGTCCCAATGTCGAAGGGCGTTATTTCCCTTCAGAATGACCGCGGTACATCGTATGCTATGTATATCAGTGTGCAGAATGAGTTGGCACGTGCCTTCAACGAACTGAAGGAAGAAATGGCTTGGCAGAGACTGCACAAGCACTTAGCCGACCTCAACGCAGACCAAGAAAAGGCTATCAACGAAGCCGTCCCAGTACGTGTCAGTGAAGCTGAACCTGTCGAAATCATTAAACAATAAGGAGGAATATCATGGGTAAATTCAGAAAATCTGGTAGTAAGGAAGTGCCACAAGTGAGCACCTCATCCTTGCCTGACATCGTTTACATGTTGATCTTCTTCTTCATGATTACGACAACAATGCGTGACGTCGAACTGAAGGTGAAAACCTCTATGCCTAAGGCTACTGAAATCCAGAAGCTCGAACACAAAGCCTTGGTTTGCAGCATCTACATCGGTCCTCCGCGCGACACCAAACTCGGTACCGAATCACGTATCCAACTTGACGATGCTTTCGCTCGTCCTGACGATATCGCTGACTGGGTGCTGAAAGAACGTGAATCACGCAACGAGGCTGACCGCCCTCTGTTGACCACCGCCCTGAAGGTGCACAAAGAGACCCGTATGGGTGTCGTCACCGACGTGAAACAAGAGCTTCGTAAGGTTGGTGCCTTCCGTATCAACTACACGACCTTGAAGGGCAGTGCTCTCGAAAACTAAGACATTTCATAAATTGTCAATATGTAAAAAAAGGATGCCAGATGGCGTCCTTTTTTCATTATTTGAGTTTGCTTTGATTTAGGTGGAACAACTAACAATGTCATTTCGACCATCGGGAAGAAATCTATTGTTATTTGTTCCACTCAAAAAAGCCTATAGATACCTTCCTTCGTCGGTATGACATAGGCTTTTTTTGAAAAATCAAAACAAATTATGGCAATAATATACAATTTGACCTATAGTGGTTTACCATACATCGATAATGGTGTAAATCAAGTAGAATTAGCAGTTTGAGGTTCCCGCCGCGAGCGTCGGGAAATCGAAGATTACCTCACTTCGTGTCGGTGAATCGGAGATTTCGACGTAGTCAATGGAAATCGTGGGAGTTATCATAAGGGCGGCGGCGGGTGAGGTTCACACTAAGCTCTATAACAGGTCGCCGCCGCTCGTTCTATTAATCCACGGCAACCATTCCCGTCGCCAGACGGGAATCTCTATTTGGGTCTAAAAGTATATTATTGCCCAAATTATTGTTGCACTTCACTACTAAATAACTATCTTTGCCTCAAATTCTCAAATCATTATTCATTAAATTTATTCTACTATGAAAAAAGCATTACTACTTCTCGCAGCTGTTGTTTTCAGTTTTGGCCTGAAAGCACAATGCCCTCACACTGAAGCTATTGACTTCACTGCAACTGATTGTCATGGCACTGAAGTGCATCTGTTCGACATCCTTGATGGTGGACAAAGCGTGCTTATTGACTTTTTCTACACCACTTGCCCCCCATGCAATCAGGCAGCACCAAAAGTGGCAGAAGCTTATACACGTCTTGGATGTAATATGCATGATGTTTTCTTTATGGAAATTTCTGATCGGGATAATGATGCTGCTTGTCAAACCTGGTGCCAGACTTATGGCATCGAATATCCTACCATTGGTTCTACTGGAGGTGGAAATACCATCACTAGTCAATACGGCATCTCAGCATGGCCAACCGTTATCCTCATTACTCCAGATCGTCATATCGTCATCAACGATTTGTGGCCAATTAGCAATTCACAGACTATCGTTAATGAACTGGCTCCTTATGGCATCCAGGAACATGATTGCGATGCTCCTGTCGCTGATCCACAAGTAGAAATCACTGTTGGCGAAGTCACAGCAACAACTGTTGAGGCTACCTTCACTCCTAATGCCGACTGCGCCTCCTATTGGTACTTGCTTAGCACTGAAGTTGAAATGCAGATGTGGCAGCAGATGATGGGCTCAACGCTCGAACATCTCGTTCAGATGTGGGGCCTTCAAGCAATTGAAACAACCGATTATACATGGACCGAACAACAGCCTGCTACCGAATACACCATCTATGTTGTTCCTATTGATGCAGATGGAAATGCTTATGAAGCAATCAAGGAAAACGTCACTACTGCAAGCCAAGGTGGCACAGGTGAAGCTCTCGTTGAACTTACCGTTGACTTGATTTCAAACACTGAGGCTACAATCAGTGCAGTCCCGAATTCAGAAGTAGCCGAATATCACTATGGCTTCATCACTGTTGACTATTATAATGAAATCGGCCCTGAAGCAGCTGCCGATGAGATCCGTTCAGACGGCTACCCGGCTTATGAACCTGATAGTTGGACTTGGAGCAATCTCGAACCAAGCACCTATTATTATGCACTTGGCACCGCTAAGAATGCAAACGATGAATGGGGCGAAACGGCATTGGTCGAAATCTTCACCGATATTGATGGCGTTGTTGAATCAGTTAATACCTTTGTGGTTTATCCAAATCCAGCCAACGATTTCGTCACTGTTTCTGGCGAAGGCCTCAACACGGTCAGCGTTTTCAACGCATTAGGCCAAAAGGTTGATGAATTTGCCGGCGAAGGTACACAATGCAAGATTGCTACTGGCAACTACGAAAATGGTATCTATTTCGTGAAAGTCAACAATGGTGCTGCTGTCAGATTTGTTGTGACACACTAAAATGATTGTTGCCTTTTCAGGCACTATCAGTTGAACTAATGACGCATCTTGAAAGGGATGCGTCATTTTTTTATTTGGTTTCCTTCTTTTTCCGTAATGCAAGCACGATGATGGCTACGGTGGCAACAAGACTTAATACGACAAGCAAGACATTGCTAGTGGCTCCAAAAGAGTCAACGTCAGTATCTATGATGCCTTTGTTGTCGAGATAATAGACCACTACTGCGGTTCCGTTGTTCAGGAAGTGCATGGCGATGCTGGTCCAAATCGAGCCAGTGGCGTAGAACATGTAGCCGAGAATCAATCCGAGGAACATGCGCGGGAAGAAGCCGTAGAATTGCAGATGGATGAAGGAAAAGATGGCTGCCGTGAGGATAATGGCAACGTGCGGGTTCTTGCAGCCTTTCGTCAAGGCCTGCTGGAGCACACCTCGGAAAGTGAGCTCTTCGCCGATGGCCGGAATCAAGGCAATGACTAGCAAGTTGACGAGAAGACCGCCAATGGTGTCAACATCGAGCATCCTCTCGGTGAGTGCGGCAGCGGCTTCTTCCATGCTTTTCAGCAATTCTTCGATCTTTGCGAAGGCTTCGCCAAAGTTCATCGATTCGTTCCAAGCGGTGAGCAAATTCGTGATGGGCAACGAAATGAACATCAAGGCCAATCCGGCAAAGAAAGCCCAGATTGGGCTGATTCTCCTGAAACCGATTTCTTGCATTGGCTTTTCGCGAGTGATGAGGTATAGTACAATAGGCGGAATGGTGAACATCATGACATGACTGATGCCTTGAGCTGCTCTGAGGAGGCTGATATCGTTGCCTGCGGCCATGAAAAGGCTGATGGCACTGCCCAATAGCGAGCAGATGAGAAGTAGCATGAGATAGATGAAGAATCTGAATCCGGTGGATTGTTTCAGCTGTTCGGTAAATAAATCGTTTTTCATTGCGTTGTGATTTTGCTGCAAAGATAGGCTTTTTGTACCTTTGCAGCGCGTTTCATTGCGTTTGAGTATGTACAAGATAGCCAATATCGATTTTGAACACTATCCCTTGCTTCTGGCACCGATGGAGGATGTGTCGGACCCGCCATTTCGTTACGTCTGCAAGATGTTTGGCGCAGATGTGGTTTATTCGGAATTCATTTCAGCCGATGGCTTGATTCGTGATGCTGTGAAAAGCGTCAAGAAATTGGATTTCAGCGAGTTTGAACGTCCTGTTGGAATACAGATTTTTGGAAATTCCATCGAGCCAATGGTGGAGGCAGCGCGTTATGCCGAAACGGCTCACCCTGATATCATCGACATCAATTTTGGTTGTCCGGTGAAAAAGGTGGCATCGAAAGGTGCTGGTTCAGGCATCATGAACGACATTCCGAAGATGGTGGCCATCACGAAAGCCGTTGTCGAGGCGGTGAAAACGCCTGTTACGGTGAAGACACGCTTGGGCTACGACGACGAACATCGCGAAATCGTTGATATCGCCGAACGGCTTCAAGATGTCGGCATTGCAGCTTTGACAATTCATGGTCGCTTGCGCACGACAAAATATAGCGAACCTGCCGATTGGACTTTGATAGGAGAGGTGAAGAAGAATCCGCGCATGACGATTCCGATTATCGGCAACGGCGATGTGGTGGATGGCCCTTCGGCAAAATATTTCAAGGACACTTTTGGTGTCGATGGCTTGATGATTGGTCGTGCCTCGTATGGCAATCCGTGGATTTTCAGCCAGATAAGGCATTATTTAGAGACAGGCGAGGAACTGCCTTTGCTCAATGTGGCTGAGCGTGTGCGAATCAGCCGAATGCAGTTGGAAAAGTCGGTTGATTGGAAAGGCGAACACATTGCTCTGCTTGAAATCCGCAAGCATTGGTCGTCGTATTTCAAGGGCTTGCCCAACTTCAAGCCTTTTAGGATGCGGCTGATGGAAATGGAAACGGCTCCCGAAGTCTATCAGTTGCTTGACGAGATTTTGGAAAACTATCAGTGATTTTCAGTCGCTTGCCGTCATTGCGAGCCTAGCGAAGCAATCCAGACAATCAGTCTCCACGTATCTCGAGTATCTTTTTTGTGTCAGTCATACTTGCGATACGGGTGATACGTGGAAACATTCAAAGCATCTCGCTATTCAGCACGCCATTAGTGAACAGGTTTCTCACAAGTTCGTCGCGGCGGATGTGATAGGTCTTGATGCCGAGGCGTTTGGCGGCTTCGATATTTTCGGCTGTGTCGTCAATGAAAAGCGTCTCTTCAGGGTTGAGACCTTCGTGGTCGAGGATGAATTCAAAGAAACGCGGGTCGGGTTTTTCCAAATGGATGTCGAATGAGAAATAAGCCTTGTTGAAAAGCTCGTCAAATTCCTGATAGCCGAAACGCAACTGCAAGTCCCTGACATAAAGGTCGTAATGGATTTCGTTGGAATTGCTCGCTAAGAAAATCTTGTAGTGTTTCTTTACCTTTTCGATGGCTTCGATGCGTTCCCTCGGAATGTCGAGCAGCATGGCATTCCAGATGGAATCGAATTTCTCGTCGGTTTGTTTCTCGATGTGAAAAAATTCCTTCATTTTCTTTCGGAAAGTCGCCGCGGTGTAAACGCCGATGTCGAATTTGCTCAAAATCTGCTGTAATTCAGTAGAATGTATGGTTTGTTTGATATCGATGCCTATCTTGGCAAGTTCGTTGAAGGTAGCGTTTTCGTCGAGGTCGAGAATCACGCCGCCGAGGTCGAAGATGATGTTTTTTATCTTGTTGTTCATTTTTTCGTTGTTTATGCTTTCAAATTCGCTGCAAATTTGTAATTTTGCAGCGCAAAAAGCAAGAAAAACTTGAAATTTTTTCGGTGTTTTGCGCGTTTTTTGCGGTCCTATAGCGCAGTTGGTTAGAGCAACTGACTCATAATCAGTAGGTCCTAGGTTCAAGTCCTAGTGGGACCACAAATTGGCAGGGTCGAGACTCTGCTTTTTTTGTATTTTTGTGGACATAATCCAAAACTATCAAACATGGAAGAAGGCAATACCATCAATAGAACTGAACTTGACGAGTTAGGTGAATTCGGACTTATCGACCAATTGACTCAAGAGTTCCCTTTGCGGAACGAATCGAGCCTGAAAGGTGTCGGCGACGACGCAGCAGTCATCAATCACGAAGGCTACCGTACCTTGGTGTCGGTAGATATGCTTGTCGAAGGCGTTCATTTCGACATGACCTACACTCCTCTGAAGCACCTTGGCTATAAGGCGGCGGTGTCGAATTTCTCCGACATCTATGCCATGAACGGAACACCTACCCAGATTGTGGTCGGATTGGGTGTTTCGAACCGTTATTCGGTTGAGGCGCTCGATGAATTGTATTCAGGTATCCGTATGGCTTGCGAACGCTACCAAGTGGATTTGGTTGGCGGCGATACCACCTCGTCCAAGACGGGTCTTGTCATTTCCATCACGGTCATCGGCATGGCGAAGGACGAAGACATCGTGTATCGTAACGGCGCCAAGAAGAATGACCTGCTGTGCGTATCGGGCGATTTGGGCGGAGCCTATATGGGTCTCCTCGTCCTCGAACGCGAGAAAGCCGAATGGATTGCCAATCCGAATATGCAGCCCAAACTCGATGGTCTGGAATATGTGCTTGAACGTCAGCTGAAACCCGAAGCACGCAAGGATATTGTGAAGGAACTCAAGGATTTGGGCATAAAGCCAACTTCGATGATTGACATCTCCGATGGCTTGGCTTCCGAAATTCTGCATCTCTGCAAGGAATCGGGCGTGGGTTGCCAACTCTTTGAGGAAAAAATCCCGCTTGACCCTTCAACTGACCGATTGGCGAAAGAATTCAACCTTGTTCCTTCTATTGCCGCTCTCAGTGGCGGTGAGGATTACGAGTTGCTCTTCACAATCGACCAGAAGGATTATGAGAAGATTAAGGAAATCTATACCGATGTCAGTGTGATTGGTTACATGACCGATGATAAAGGCATCGCCGAATTGATAACGCCTGACAACCATGTCGTTCCGCTCAAGGCACAAGGTTGGGACCACATGCGCAAACAGGAATAATCTTGTAGAGACGCGATTCATCGCGTCTGAAATCAGATTAGCACATGTTGGATCTGCCCGAAAACATAAAGTCTAAATTGGCCGTCCTGCCGACGAATCCGGGCGTATATCGCTATTTCGACAAGGAGGGCACGCTGATCTATGTCGGTAAGGCAAAGAACCTGAAACGCCGCGTTTCGAGTTATTTCAACAAGGAACAAACGGGTAAGACTCGGCTCTTGGTGAGCAAGATTGCTGACCTTGAATATAGCATCGTTGATAGCGAATCGGAGGCGCTATTGCTTGAGAATACGATGATTAAGCAATACAAGCCACGCTTCAATATCTTGCTTAAGGACGACAAGACTTATCCTTGGATTTGCGTCAAGAATGAGCCTTTCCCGCGTATCTTTCTGACGAGGAAGAAAGTGAACGATGGCTCCGATTATTTCGGTCCTTATCCTTCTGTCCGTACGGCGCATATTCTTTTGGATTTGCTGGGTCAGGCCTACCAGATGCGTTCGTGCCGCACGCCCCTCACGGTTGCGAATATCGAGAAAGGCAAGTATAAGGTTTGCCTCGATTATCATATCCACAAATGTTGTGGCCCGTGCGAAGGCTATGTCTCGCAGGACGATTACCGCTCGATGGTGACTGAAATCAAGGAAATCATTCGAGGGAATCTCCAATCGGTGCTTCGCGACTTGAAGAACCAGATGATGGATTATGCTTCACGATTGGAATTTGAGAAAGCACAGGTGGTCAAGGAAAAATATGATTTGTTGGAGAACTACCGAAGCCATTCGACTGTGGTCAGCACAACTATTCACGATGTCGAGGTGTTCTCGTTTATTGATGACAGCGATTCGTTTTATGTAAACTATATGAAGGTGGTTGACGGGGCTGTCATTCAGTCGCACTCGTTCGATATGCAACGGCAACTGGATGAGACGGCTGACGACTTGCTGCTGCTTGCCATCACCGACTTGCGCCAGCAGTTTGGTCACCATGCTTCCGAAATAATAGTGCCTATTAAGTTGGATTATTCTATTGACAATGTAGAATTTACAATACCAAAACGAGGTGACAAACTGAAACTGCTTGATCTTTCGCGGCGTAATGCAGCGCAATATAAAATCGACCTTGAAAAACAACGTAGCCTGGTTGATCCCGAACGACACCAGAAGCGGGTGCTGAAAGAGTTGATGGACGCATTGCATCTTCCAGTTTTCCCGGAAGTCATCGAGTGTTTCGACAATTCCAATTTCCAAGGCGACTATCCTGTGGCGGGCATGGTTCAGTTCGTGAATGGCAAGCCGAACAAGAGTGGCTATCGGCATTTCGACATCAAGACAGTGGTCGGCGCCGACGACTATGCCTCGATGAAAGAGGTGGTGCGCCGCCGCTATTCAAGGCTTGTGGCTGAAAGCCAGCGCCTGCCTGACTTGATTATCACCGATGGCGGAAAAGGCCAGATGGAAGTGGTGCGTCAAGTGATTCAAGATGAGTTGCACCTCGAAATCCCGATTGTAGGTTTGGCTAAGGATGACCGACATCGAACCAACGAATTGCTCTATGGTTTTCCGCCTCAAGTGGTTGGACTGAAAGTGAATTCCGACTTGTTCCGCCTGCTGACTCATATTCAAGACGAAGTGCACCGTTTCGCCATCACGCATCACCGCAAGAAGTTCGAGAAGGGTTTCATGCACTCCGAGTTGGCCGACATCAAGGGAGTGGGGAAGAAGACGGCCGAGAAGCTGCTGCTTGAACTGAAATCGGTGAAATGTATCAAGGAGGCAACGGAAGAACAGCTTGCGGCTGTGGTTGGACCGGCAAAGGCGAAAATCGTGTTTGGCTATTTCCATAAACAATAAAAGCCAGCTTGCGGCTGGCTTTTATTGTTTATGGAAAGTGTTGGATTATTGCAACTTGAAGTTGACAGGCAGTGTGTATGACACACGAACCGGTTTGCCACGTTGCTTACCAGGCTTCCACTTAGCCATGGACTTGATGACGCGCATTGCTTCTTCGTCGCAACCGCCACCGATACCACGGAGCACCTTCACATTCGAAACTGAACCGTCAGGTTCGATAACGAAGTTGACGAACACACGGCCTTGGATGCCGCTTTCGCGTGCGATTTGTGGATACTTGACGCTCTTACCGACGTATTCAAGAAGTTTCTTTTCGCCGCCTGGGTATTCAGGCATCTCTTCCACGATTTGGAAGATTTCTTGTTCTACAACTTCTTCTTCTTCGATTTCAGGAGCAACGTATTCTTCGATGACTTCGGTTTGTTGGACGTCGGCATTGATTTCGATGTCTTCAACTTCTACGTCGTCTTGCACGATTTCAAGTTGTGTGGTTTGCTTTGGCAATTCCACTGGCTGTGGCTTTTGCTCTTCTTGTTTGGTGATTTCGGTCATTTCTTCGTCCAAAACGACTTCTCTGTTGAGCAGACTCTCGTCGATTTCGCGTTTGTCGTAACTCTTGATTTCGAATACCATCCAAGCAAGTGCTAAACTGATAATCAGACCTATCTGTGTGAACATCAATTTCTTGTTCTCCAAGTCGGCCTTAGGTGATTTCTTTTCTTCCATAGTTATTTTTCTTTTTGTATTATGCTAATGAATTGAGTTGCGAAAGTAGTAATTATTTGATTACAAAACGCGAGATTTGTCAATTTTATTTTCTTTATCGAAAAAAATGCTGAAAACCAGCAATCCTAATGCTATCCCAATGATGTCGGCGAGGAAATCATACCAGCTTCCAGTGCGTTGGTAGCAGATGGTTTCTTGCATGATTTCGGTCAATCCACCGAAGGCTATGGCGATGAGGGCTGTCCGAAACAGCATTTTGCGACGACGTGGCTTTTCGTGCTTCGGAAAGCTGTCGCGATAGCCCCAAAGACAAGCGAAGGCAAAACCTGCGAACATGATGATGTGCGCGATTTTGTCGAGTCCCAAAGCGGGCTTCGCTTTTGGCAAAAAAGAACCCGGAAGTCCTGTCAGAATCAGGATGACGATTCCGCACAAGATTCCCGGGTAGCTATTTCGGGTCAGTTTTTCCAAATGGATTAGCCGATTTTTGCTTGGTAAGCGGCAGCGTCGAGCAGGTTGTCGAGTTCGGCAGCGTCGTTCACTTTAATCTTGATGATCCAAGCTTCACCGTATGGGTCGGTGTTGACGAGTTTGGCGTTTTCTTCGTCAGCGAGGGTTTCGTTGACTTCAACGATTTCGCCACCGACAGGCATCAGCAGTTCAGCTGTTGTCTTGACGGCTTCGATAGCACCAAATTCTTCTTCGGCGTCGAGGTTTTCGCCAACGATGTCAGGGTCAACATCAACGAAGGTGATGTCGCCAAGTTCGTGTTGTGCGTAATCGGTGATGCCGACGTATGCGAATTCGCCTTCCACGCGGATCCATTCGTCGTCTTGTGTGTACTTTAAGTTTGCTGGAATGTTCATTTTTTTGTCTTTATTTAATAGTGAATGATTTGGCTGCGAAAATACATATTTTAGGTGCTCATCAAGCAAGTTTGGCGAAAAAATTATTGTGCGAGGCTAAACCTGATGGTTACACCGGCGAAAGTCTGGCTGTTTTTGAATGTGTTTGCCACAAATGGGTTGCTCATGTCGTGCTTGAAAAACACTTGGCTGCTCAGGCGTTGGCTGAAGGTGTAGTCGGCGGTGACGTAGATGTTGATCTTGCTTTGGCCAGCCGACACTTGGTTGTTGTTCTCGTCGATGCGTCGCAAGATGGTCTTGTCTCTCTTGAAACCTAGGTCAACCTTCAGCACGAGGTCGTTCTTTATCGTCTTGTTTCCTCCGCCTTCAAGTGATACGACGTTGAGCGAAAGATCCTTGATGCGGTATCCTGCGCCAATCACGATTTCGCGTCCGTTGATTTCGGTGAGTTGGTTGTTGGTGAAACTCATGGTCATGGCGCGGCTCTTCTTGAATTGGAAGTTACAGGTCATGGAGTTCTGCAAGCCAAGGTCGATACCGATGAGAGGAGCGAATTGTTCGTTGAGTACCATCTGCTGGATGTCATATTTTGGTATGATGAGGTCGGAGTTCTCAAAGGTCTGGATGGTGTTGTTCTCGTCGTAATACACATTGCTTGCCCACGAACTGATGGTGTATGTCGATTTGTAGGAATGGGTGATGTTGACTGACTTGAAGATCTTCGAGATGGTTGGAATATTGGTGAGGCCATTGAATGACAGTGTCCAGTTAGGCAATGGGAAGGATGGGAATGGATTGAGTTTCATAGTCTTGGCATCTTTACCAGTGTAGGCGGCTATGAAAGAATACATTACGACATCCGGTGACGATGCTCTATAACCTTTCGGGAAAAAGTCTCCTGCCAAGCTGTCGTATTGGTATTGGTTGATGTGTTCAATCCATTGCGGGTTGTCCTTGGCGATGCGTTCGGCTATGATTTTCCTGTTGGTGAGCAAGTTATCAAACAGTTCTGAACTTTCGTTGGCCGTTTCCTTGGCAAATGAAGTTCTCCACATCAGGAAAGTCGAATTGAAGTTACCGTTGTTGGTTGGGGTGAAGGTCTCGTATCCGTCCATCATCTCATTGAACCGGAAGTAATGTTGAGCGTTTTCGCTGTAGCTGCGATTGCCCGAGATGTCGATCTTGAAGCCGGTGAATGGTTCGGCATTGACGCGGTAGTTCATCGTCTCGGTTTTGCGGCGTGTGTAAGCATCGCTGAGGATCGAGTCGGTGGTGAGCCAACGTTTGTTTACGGCTCTTTCGTAGATGTTGCCGTCTGATCCGAAATTGCTGCCCAAGATGAAACCGACACCTGGTGCCCACGATGAAGTGCTGAGGCCGACAAGGTCAGGTTGGTGGGCATTGGCGAAGCCTGGCAGATGTTGGCCTTTTGCCAGAGAGTAGGTGCCTGACACTTTCTTGATCATTGTGAGGATGCGGAGCGAGTTGTCGAGGATAATCTTTCCGTAATCGACTTTCGGTTTCAGTTTCGTCGAGTCTGACTTATTGTCTCCGTCGTTGTTGTCGTTGCTGCCGCGGTTGCTGTCCTTGCCGTTGTTTGTTCGCCGTTGAGGTGTGTTGACTTTTTTCAGATAAGGCACCTTGTTGTAAAGTTTGGCGAAGTCGAGTGTGGCGTTACCTTGGATATTGCTTGAGTTTTCGATGGTGTTACCCAAGCGTTGTTGGATGGAACGGGCCGAAGCATTCCACATGTATTGGCCTTGATAGTTGGCGCTTGAGTTGATCCAGTTGAGAATTGGTATCTTGTTGATAGGCAGTGTCCAAGTGGCCGAAACGTTTTGCTGGAACTGTGTGGTGGAACCAAAATGTAACAATTCGTTCTTGATGGTGTCGCGGTTGAGTTTCCATTCTTCCGTTCCCTTGTCAGGATTGCCGGCGGGTTCATATACGAAAGCGCGAGCATTAGCAGCATATTCAAGGTTAAGGCCTTTGGTGAGGTCCCATCTTACTTGGTAGTTGCGGCTCCAATCCCATTGTTTCGAGAAGGTCGGGTTGATGATGACCATGCCGCCTGTCTTGTTGCGCATCTCTCTCTCGTTGTAGTAACGTGTCATCTCGGTGTTGAAGGTGATGCTCTTGGGCGCGTAGTAGAAGTTGATGTCCTTGAAGAATTGCATCGATGGCTTCGAGGCCCATTTTGCCTTGGCGAAAGGTGTCACGTTTTTCGGGTTGCCGGCATAGTTGTAGCCGAAGCTGCCTCGGTAGTTTTGCGTCAAGTTATATTTTATGTCTGTATTTTCCTGGAAAGTCTCGCTATATGAGAACGAGAGGTTGAAGTTCTCGATGTCGTAGAAATGCACCTTTGGAACGTTAGGCGTTTGTCTCATGTTCCTGTTCGGGTCGCGCGACGAGCCTTTGTTTCCGTTCTCTTCATCTTCGCCTTCTTTCTTCTTTTTCGCCACACGGTCCTTGCGTACGTTCATGAAGTTGATGTTCTTGTAGCGTGTGAGGTCGTGAATCATCGAGCTGAGCGAGTCTCTTTGGGTTTGTGTGTCGAGCGAAGAGAGTGCGTCCTTGAGTTTGATATCGGGGTCGTAAGGGTTATAGAGAGGTGTGACACGTGTTTCGCCAATATCGACGTGCATAGGAATCTTGACACCTGATTCGCCTAGGAACTTGCCGAGTTCAAGGTCGGTGGCGAAGGTATATTGCGAGTTGGCCTCGAAGGTGTTGCTGGAAATGTCGCTGTCTAAGCCTCCGAATCCGGCTGAACTATACGATCCGCTAAGGGTGATGCGTCCGAGATCGGCTAAGGTGGCTTCTATTCGTCCCGTTGCGGCAACGCCGCCCTTGCTGCTCAATTCGGTCAAACGAAGCTCGTTGACCCAGATGACGGCATCCTTGGGCTCTCCGTCGTCCATCGATTCGAAGTTCTGGCGTTTCGGGTTGCGTACACCTATCATCATGGCTTCCACATCACTGATGCTTGGGTTACCAATCACCTTGATGGTGTGGTAGTAATCTAATCCGTCGATAGTGGCTTTCTTGACCTTTTCGGAATAGATGTAGTTGAGCCTGACTTCGCTGTTAGGCAGGTTCATGGCTTCGTTGCGGCGCGATTTCACGTCAACCAAGTCTTCCAACCTGATGTCGATGTTGTTAATCTCAGGCCAAATGGCTTCCTTATTTGTATAAGGAGTGCCCCAAGCTGTTACCTTGATGGGGACTTCATATTCGTAATAGTTCTCCGTAAAGTCGGTACCTATGCGGACGAATACGGTTAGGTCTTGGTCTTGCAACGTTTCAACATCGCCTTCGCCTTGCTTGTAGTCTTCAGCGTGGACAAACATCTTCAGGTATTTGTATTGCCTGAAGTCGAAGTCGGCGGTCTTGTAGATGGCGCGTCCGTCGCCGTCAACAAGGTTCTTGACGGTCATTTGCAGTGACTGCTCGTTGATTCTCGTGACGGCGGTTGTGCCTATTACGGTTTCTTGCTGGATTCCTGGCGGGATGACGTAAGGCACAGGGTCGCGGCGGCTGTTTTCGTCGATGTTGACTGCCGAGATGTCGAAGGTGGTCTCGTTGGTGACGTCGTTAGGCTGGTATTCGCCTGGGGCCTGGATGCTTTGCGAGTAGGTTCTCCATTCGCCTTTCACGAGGTCGAGGGTGGCGAAACGCAACACGATTGGACGCTGGAACTCGCGGACAAACATTCTCATGAATCGGATTGACGAATAGTCGTCGATGTGGCCCACAACCTTGTCAGGCTGCTTGACGGGGATTCGGAACTGGTACCAGGTGCAGGTGCCGATTTCGCCGTTGGCCAAAGCGATGTTGGTGGCTTGGAAGATGTCGGAGATGTGGTTCTTACCTACCACCATTTGGCTCGGGTCGAGGTCGATTTCATATTGGTAGTAGCGTTCCGATTCGCTCAACGTGTTGTCGTTGTTGATGTCTTCAATATTTGGCAACGATGAGTTGCTGGTAGTATAACTCTCTGTCCTTTGAATATCGGAAGGCGAGTTGCCTTCTTGGCCGTTGAAGTTGCGGTAGCGTTCGAGAATGCTGGTGTGCACTTCGTCGTTATCCCAGTCTGACGAGCGGTAGAAGTGGAAGTTATCGCTCGACGGGTCGTTGTAGGCATTTTGGTAGGCTACTGAACCTTCGCCGAAATAGTTCCTAAGTTGTGATAGATAAGGCTGTTCGAAGAAGCTGCGTTCGTCGACGTCGCGCAAGCCATCGAAACCAACGTCTTGATATTGGCGGGCTTCCGATTCGTTGCTGAAGGTGCCAACGAGGTCTTGCATGGTGGGCACGCGGCCCCAAATGGTGGTATCCACATTGACGACGTTTTCAGAGGTCGGCAGTCCGTTTTCGTAGAATTTGCGGCCATCGCGCAAGATGTCTTCCGAGATGTCACCCAAGTTGATGTAAAGTTTACCGGGGTTGTTTTGGAACTCTTCGTCGGCAAATGGGTCCATCAGCCAGAACTCGACATATTCGATGTTGGTGGCCTCAAAGTCGATGGATTCCATGCGGCGCATGATACCTGCCCAACGGCTTGAGGGGTCGGTGAGTCGTCCATCAGCCTCCACACCGGCTGAATATTGCGATGGTGCTACATCGTAGTTGTATGGTCCACGTTCTTCAGGATAATAGGCAAGGTTGAGCACCGACACATTGGTGGGCGTGCCTGCTGCAATGTCCTTGGTGGGGAAGATTTCGGTTTCAAGCACCTGACGGACTGCGTTTTTCGAGAGTTCGTCAACAGTGATGTTCTTTGGCTTGACATTGCCATAGCGGTCGTAGAACACCGAGTTGTCGATGGTGTACCAAGCCAGTTTGGCGCGGTTGTAGCCGTAGGCGAGACCAGTGCCGGCGGCGGCTTCAGGGAAGAGGTCGGTTTGGTTTTGTGGCGTGCTTGCCATGGCCCAAGCTGTTGGCAAACGCAGGTCGATGGTCGATTTGGCACCTTCGAAGTCGTCGATATAGGAAGTGTTGGCTTCGCTTGCCGATTTCGACAAGCCCGGGATGAAACGTGCCACTTCGCCGTCGATGCTGATGCGCGATGGGGCTTTGGTGGAAATGCCTGGCAACTTGTCGATGAATGAGGTCAGCCAGCGGGCGTCGGTGTGGTAGCTGACGTCGGCGCCATAGATGGTGTTGGCGATGGCTTCTTCGCCATAGTTGATTTTCTGGGTGTATGACTTCTCACCTAAATATAAGATGGTTCCGCCAGCCCTGAAGTCGGGATTGAACTCGTGTTCGACGCGTGCGCCGAGGAAGGTCTTCTTCAAGGCGCTGAATCCTGAATTCGATTCAAGTGAGATGTTGATCGGGGTGCCAGAGTTGAGGATGCCTTCGTTGATGATGGTCACGCGGCCCAAGGTGTAGTCAACGGTGTAATCGACGTTTTCGACGAGTTGCGTGCCACCTGCCGTCACCGTTACGGAGCCTTGTTGGACGTTCATGGCGTTGAGGCTGATTTCGCTGCCCGATTGCGACGAATAGTAGCCGCTCAATGTGAACTTGTTCTTCTCAGAGTATTGCTCGGCTGAGGTTTTGGTCATCGTGTAGAGCGAGTCGAAAGCATATTTTTGGGCCAAGTCGGGTTCGTCGGGGAAGATCTTGTTGCGGATGTGCTTGCCGAAAGGTTCCAGGACGGGGAAGTAGATGCGGCCATTCGACGCGTTGATGGTACCGCCTTGTGTTGCGGCGCGGTCAATGAAGTCGAACATGCCATCACCGCCAGGGATGGGGTTGTTTTGTTGGGTCAGGTTATCGAGTCCCATCAAGTGCAGCAAGGCTACGCCTTTCTTTTCGCCTTCGGTGAAGTAACCCATCGGGGTGCTGTTGGAGTTGCCGTTGTAGAAGATGTTCAACATGAAATCGCTAGAGCTGACTTGATAGGCTCTGAAGTTATAGACGTTCTTCATCATCAGGTTCCAGATGGGCATCTTGGTGTTCACGGTGGTGCCTTTCAGCAACTTTGCAACAAGCACTTGTGGCGTGTTGATGCCTTGGTCGGAAAACTCACCTACTTGATACACTTCGTTAGAACCCACAATGGTGTATTGGTAGGCTACGGCCAGGGTCTGGTTGGCGTTGAGGTTGATGTTCAGTGAGATGAAACCCAGTTTCGAGTTGACCGAGTATTCGGTTTGGCTCAGGCGGCGTGCGTTTTCGATTTTCTCAAAGTCGCGGCCCGACACCATGTATCCTGTCTTGCCGATGCGCAAGGGGTCGTTGCTCATGTAGTTGGTTACCGAACTGATGTTGCGTATCTGTGTGGTGTCCATGCGGGTCAGCAAGTTGTTGGCGCCATTGCGCGGATAGATTTGTGAACCCAAGGTTGGATAGACTTCCTCGTTGTAGATCCAGTCGTTGGTTCCTTCTGCCAAGTCGGTGAGGGCGAGAATGTTACGTGTGTCTTGGGTAGCGGTGTTGGTGTTTGTAATCCAGACTTCGATTTTGGTGATG
>CALBNP010000126.1 GCA_937896505.1 uncultured Bacteroidales bacterium
GCGTCAATCCGGCCTTCAAGACCGAAGATGCCATCATGGATTTGGCCACGGGCGAAGCGCTCGTCTCGTTCTTGGACGAAAAGGGTTCGCCATCAGTCGTTGAACGTGCTAAGATTCTCTTTCCTTTGAGCCAGATTGGTGCCATTACTGCCGGTCAAAGGCTTGACATCCAAAACGCTGCTCCAGATAACATCAAGAAATACAGTGAGTTCTTCGATCGCGAAAGTGCCTACGAAGTATTGACTGAAGTGAACCAACAACTCGAAGAAGCCAAACAACAGGAATTGCAGGCCATCGAAGAGGAAAAGGCCTTGAAAGCCAAGGAGAAAGAAGAAGCCAAGGCAGCCAAGGAAAAGGCAAAGAAAAGCGGTAGCATCAAACGCACGATTTTGGGAACCATGCTCGGCGCAGCGGCGACAAGTTTCGCGCGCAGCATTGGCACGAAAGTGGCCAAGAGCATTGGCGGTGGCTCGGCAACCACAAAGACGAAGTCGTCGAAGAAAAAATCAGATGAATCGATTCTTGGCAGCGCAGCCAAGAAAGCTGCTCAAACGGCCACTTCCACTGCAACACGAAAAATTACCGAAGAAATACTGAAAGGAATCTTGAAATAAGAATTGCGAATTTAAGCGAATACTGATGAAACGGATTGTCTGGATGCTTTTCCATTCGGGCAATCCGTTTTGCTTAATTTATCTGAAAGTATTTTGTGATTAATCCTTACCTTCACCTTTCAGCATAGGCACAAACCGGAAATCGCCGAATTCTTCCTGTTTCAGACTGCCATCGGCCATTTTCGTAATGCGCAGCATCTTTTGTCCGTTGCCGTTTTCATCGTCAATAGGGATGACCATGATGCCGTTGGGCTTGAGTTGGTCGATGAGCTTTTGTGGAATTTCGGGGGCGCCAGCTGTAATGATGATGCGGTCGAAAGGCGCATAGGCCGGCAAGCCTTCAAAGCCATCGCCAAGGAAGGTCTTCATGCGGAAAGGAAGTTGTTCAAGGATTTCCTTGGTCTTGAAATAAAGATTGCGTTGACGCTCGATGGAGAAGACTTTGGCTCCCATGACGGCCAGCACGCAAGCTTGATAGCCTGAGCCAGTCCCGATTTCCAATACTTTCATTCCTGATTGGATGTCAAGCAGTTGCGATTGAAATGCGACAGTGTGAGGTTGCGAGATGGTCTGTCCTGACCCGATGGGGAAGGCCATGTCTTGATAGGCCAATTCGACAAACGACGAGTCGAGGAAAACGTGTCGTGGAACCTCGTTGATGGCGGCCAGCACTCTTTCGTCGCTGATGCCTTTGGTGCGCAGCAAGTCAACGAGTTGCTTGCGCATGCCCTTGTGGCGGTAGTTGTCTTCAATTTGGATGCTCATTTCGTAGGCAAAAGTACCAATTATTTCACATTTGGCATTTAACAATCCGCATTAAAATTGTATTTTTGCCCAAATTTTCTGAAAATGTTGAAAATAGGAGTTTTGGGCGCAGGCCATCTCGGGAAGATCCATATCAATTGCATCCAGCAGATTGCGCAATACGATTTGGTCGGTTTCTTCGATCCGATGGAGAAAACTGCAAAAGCGGTGGAAGCAGAGACGTGTGTGCGCTGCTTCGATTCGATTGATTCACTGATAGATGCGGTGGATGTGGTTGACATCGTGACACCTACCATCCAACATTATCATTGCGCTTCGATGGCCTTGAAGAAACGGAAGCATGTCTTCATCGAGAAGCCAATCGTCGCTACTCCCGAAGAAGCCAATGCCCTGATGAAGCAGGCTGTGGAAGCTGGCGTAAAGGTCCAGGTCGGTCATGTCGAGCGGTTCAATCCGGCTTTCATTGCGGCGGAACCTTTCATCAAGTCGCCGCGTTTCGTTGAAGCGCATCGGTTGGCGTTGTTCAATCCACGAGGCACCGATGTGCCTGTCGTTCTCGACCTCATGGTCCATGATTTGGATATTCTGCTCTCCATTGTGAAGTCGCAAGTGACTCATGTCAGCGCAAGCGGTGTCGCTTTGGTGAGCCCGACGCCCGACATCACCAACGCCCGCATCGAGTTCGAAAACGGAACGGTGGCCAACCTTACGGCTTCGCGCCTGTCGCTCAAGAATATGCGCAAGACGCGTATCTTCCAAGACGATGCCTACATTACGGTTGACTTCTTGGACAAGGTGGCCGAGGTGGTTCGCCTCAACGATGACGTTGACCCCGCCGACCCGCTTTCGTTCACGCTTTGCCTTGCCGATGGTAGCGAACGACAGATTACGTTGGAAAAGCCTGAAGTTCATCCTATCAACGCTATCAAGACCGAACTTGAGAGTTTCTACGATGCCATCGTCCACAATTCCGAACCCGCAGTTACCATTGAGGATGGCATCGCTGTCTTGAAGTTGGCCTATCGTATTCTTGATGCCATTGACGAGGCAGCCTCAAAAGTGAAGAAATAATGTGATGAAATGACAATATTAGCAGATGCAATCCGTTAGAAAAGCAAATTGTTGAAATGAAGAAAAAGTATATTTTACCTTTGTTTGTATCGGCGGTGGCCGCCTTGTTGGCTTCGCATTCATGTAAGAAATTCGAGAATGGCATCGAGGTGCCTTCCTATTTCCATATTGATTCGATTACTGTCAATTGCGACTACTATGTTTTTGGTGCCAGCACATCAAACATCAGCGATGCGTGGGTGTATGTCGATGACCAGATTATCGGTTGCTACGAGCTTCCAGCCACTTTCCCGGTCTTAAAGAAAGGCCCTCACAAGGTAACGGTGTATGGAGGTATCAAGGTGGATGGCCGTAGTGGTGCCCGTGCTCCTTATTCTTTCTATGCACCAAAAGAATATCGAGACTTGAATCTTGTTCAAGACAGCATCGTCAACCTGAACCCCGTTCTCGATTATTATGAAATAGGCAAGGGAACCAATGTGGGCTGGATGGAAGACTTTGAGCAAGGCTCGACGCTTGTCAAGACTTCGGACAGCGACACTTCGCTTTTCCGAATCGGTTATCCTGAATCATGGCAAGGCGACCCGCTACATTCCTCGTTTTCGGGCAAGGTTGTCTTACCACCTGATTCGCTGCATTTTACCTTGGCGAATGATGCAGAACTTACCAACTTGCCTACCAACAGCAATCCTGTATTGCTTGAGATGGATTATAAATGTAATGCAGCCTTTACCGTTGGCATAATGTATTGTAAGAACTATAAGATAACTGAATGGCCTTTGGTGACAGTTACGCCTACCGATTCGATTAATCCGACACCCGAATTGTGGAAAAAAATCTATATCAATATAGGGCCGACTTTGGTAGAATATCGCGATGCCGAATATTTCAAGGTATATGTCACCTCGCACGTATATAAAGGAACCGCTACAGAATATGTTCCTGACCGTACCCGTTATTATTTTTTCGACAATATGAAACTCTTCTATAAGTGAAGATAAAATGAACAAGAAGAAACTTACCCGTCTTTATTTCCTGGTTGATTGGCTCACGTCGATCTTGGCATGGACGCTTTTCTATTTTTTCCGTAAGGCTCACGAAGACTTTTACATCAATTATTGGGATCGCATCTCATATTCCCTTGGTACTGCCAGCTTTTGGCTGGGTGTCGTCATCATTCCGTTGTGTTGGCTCATCTTGCATGGAATTACGGGTGCCTATCAGAAAGTGTATCAGAAATCGAGACTGAAGGAATTGGAACAGACTTTCTTCATCACGCTTTTGGGTGTGGTGATTCTCTTTTTTGTGGTCATTCTCGATGATGAAGTTGCATCTTATAAATCCTATTATCAGTCGTTTATCGCACTCTTTTCATTCCAGTTCGGCTTGACCTACATACCACGAGTTATTATCACAACGTCGGTTATCAATCGGATTCGAGACAAGAAGATCGGCTTCAACACGATTGTGGTTGGAAGCAACGACAACGCTTGCGCCATCTATAAGGAAATCGAGGAAGAAGTGAAGCCTTCGGGTCTTCGGCTGATTGGCTTTGTGAATGTCTATGACAAGAATTATTATAAGCTGGGCGAGTATTTGCCCCATCTTGGCTCATATCACGACATCGTACAGATTGTCAAGGAAAACAACGTGGAGGAAGTCATCATTGCCATCGAGCGCTCAGAGACCCAAACCATGAATGTGCTGCTTTCGGTGATGGACCAAACCGATGCATCGGTGAAAATCATTCCTGCCATGCAAGATTTGGTTTTCGGAAGTATCAAGCAATCAGCCATTTGGCAGGCACCTCTTGTGGATGTCACTCCCGAGCTGATGCCACTTTGGCAACGTGTGGTGAAACGAGTCTTCGACATTGTGGCCTCAACCTTGGCCCTAATCTTGCTCTCGCCAGTGTTCCTTGTGTGTGCCATCATCATCAAGAAGACCTCGCCTGGACCGATTTTCTATGTGCAGGAACGTATCGGCAAAAACGGCAAGCCTTTCAAGATGGCGAAGTTCCGCAGTATGCGCATCGATGCCGAAGCCGCTGGTGCGCCTCAGCTTTCGAGTGGCGACGACGACCCGCGTATCACGAAGTTTGGCCGCACCATGCGTAAGTTCCGCCTGGACGAGATTCCGCAATTCTGGACCGTGCTGAAAGGCGATATGTCGTTGGTCGGCTATCGTCCTGAACGCCAGTATTATATCGACAAAATCATGGAAAAGGCACCTTACTATCGCCTGCTTCTGAAAGTGAAACCAGGCATCACCAGTTGGGGCGAAGTGAAGTTCGGCTATGCCGAAAATGTCGATGAGATGGTGGAACGCCTGAAATACGACATCCTGTATATCGAGAATGTGAGTATCGCCATCGATATCAAGATTTTAATCTACACAGTCTTGATTGTCGTGCAGGGGAGAGGTAAATGATGTGATTATTTTGTTGTTCGACGCTGTTTTCTGATGGAAAATCCAATTATTTTCGCTTAATTTGCACTCTCAACCCAATAGTCTTTCTGACTTTGTCTGGTTTAATCATAATCTATTGAAATTCAATTAGCAATTATATGCGTAAATTCTATTTTGTAAAACTTTTTCTTTTTTTCCTTATCGTCCTATCTACTTCAGCATTTGTCAAGGCCCAAGATAATAGCGTAAAGGGCTTCGTCTATGAAGAAGCGACCGGCGAACCTGTGATGTTCTCCAATGTCTATCTGAAAGGTACGACTTTTGGCGGCTCCACGAATGAGAATGGCTATTTCAACATCACTCGTATTCCTGACGGGAGCTACACTTTGCTTATCACTTGCGTAGGTTACGACACCATTTCTGAGCCAATTAGCTTGGCTAAAGACCGGGTTATCAACAAGAAATATTATCTTCAAGAAACTAGTCTGAAACTTGAGACTGTGACGATTACGGCTGAAAAGATTGAGGCTCGCACTGAGACGAAAACTTCGGTCATCAGTGTGACGCCTAAAACCATCACCAAGATTCCGAGCATGGGTGGTCAGGCTGACTTTGCGCAATATTTGCAAGTGGTGCCAGGTGTCATCTTCACGGGTGACCAAGGCGGACAGCTTTACATACGCGGTGGTTCGCCTATCCAGAACAAGGTGTTGCTCGATGGCATGGTCATCTATAATCCGTTCCATTCCATCGGTCTGTTCTCGGTTTTCGATACCGACATCATCAGAAATGCAGATGTGTTTACGGGCGGTTTCGGTGCTGAATATAGTGGCCGCATTTCATCTATCATGGACATCTCTACCCGCGACGGTAACAAGAAGCGCTTGTCGGGTAAGTTGAACGCCAGCACGTTTGGCGCCAAAGTCATGGTGGAAGGACCTTTGGTGAAAGCCAAAACCGATAATGCCGCCTCGCTTTCGTTCATTCTCACGGCAAAGACCTCTTATCTTCAATATACGAGCAAGAAACTTTACAGGTATGCAAACGAAGCTGGTCTTCCCTTCGATTTCAAGGATATCTATGGCAAGGTCTCGTTGAGTGCTCCAAATGGTAGCAAGGTGAACTTATTCGGTTTCTCGTTTAACGATAAGGTGAACAACTACAAGGCATTGGCTGATTTCGGTTGGAACTCCTATGGTGTGGGAACCAATTTCCTTGTCATTCCAGGGAAGGCTCCCGTCATGATTGAAGGTAATATCTCCTATTCGAATTACGATTCGCGTATGCGCGAGAACAACAGCCCCGACCGCGACAGTAAGATTAATGGATTCAACATGGCCTTCGATTTCAGCTATTTCTTGGGCAAAAATACGTTTAAGTATGGTGTCGAGTTTGCTGGATTTAAGACCGATTATCAAGTGAAAGGCTCTAGCTATAGCAATGTTAATCTTGTTGAGCACACCACTGAAATTGGTGCATACGCTAAATATAAGGCTACGATTGGCAACCTGTTGCTCGAACCAAGTTTCCGCTTGCAATGGTATCTTTCCATGTCGGAGATTTCGCCTGAACCACGTTTGGCTATCAAATACAATATCACCGATTGGTGGCGCCTGAAAGGGGCTTGCGGCATGTATTCCCAAAATTTTGTTGCTGCTACTTCCGACCGTGATGTGGTCAATCTGTTTTATGGTTTCTTGTCAGACATCGACCACTTGCCACCCACCTTTAATGGTAAGGAAGTGTCGGGCCACCTCCAAAAGGCTAATCACTTTATTTTAGGTTCCGAATTCGATGTCGCTAACAACCTTACTCTTAATATAGAAGGCTATCTGAAAGATTTTACCCAACTGACCAATATCAACCGTAACAGGATTTATGCCGATAATGTAGCCAATAGCGACAAACCTGATTTGCTGAAGAAGGATTTCACGGTTGAGACAGGTAAGGCTTATGGTTTCGATGTCTCGATGAAGTATGAAGACAAGCATTGGTATCTTTGGGCTGTTTATGCCCTTGGTTTTGTGACGAGAGATTACGAAATGATGGTTGGCGAAACTGCGGTTCTCGCTTCCTATGAACCGCATTTCGATCGTCGTCACAACATCAATCTCATCATCACTTATACTGCTGGTGCCAAACGTGAGTGGGAATTCGGTGCCCGTTGGAATTATGGTAGTGGTTTCCCGTTTACCCAACTCCAAGGTTATTATGAACATTATAATTTTCAAGAAGGCATCAATTTTGACGTTACTTCTGCTAATGGTAACATTGGGATTCTTTATGGTGAACTCAACAAAGGCCGTTTGCCGATGTATCACCGCCTTGACCTTGATGCCAAACGTAAGTTCTATTTTAACGAATCAACCACACTTGAACTTGACCTTAGTGTGACTAATGTCTATAACCGCAAGAACATTTTCTATGTGGATATCATTTCTACTGAACAAGTATATCAATTGCCAATCATGCCTTCGTTAGGTATGACTTTGACTTTCTAAACTTTTACAATGATGAAATCGAGAAACATAATCGTTGCATTGGCATTGTTCTTTGGAGTAACAATGGGTTATGCGCAAACCGACAAGAACTATACCGAAGATGATGTCAAACAGTTCTATCGCACCGTTGTGGGCGACTATTATGGCTATGTCGATTCGACCGCTATTATGATTCATTTCGTGCCGATTTGGGAACAAGACCGTTTCAAGTGGATGTATCTTGAAGTGACCGATTCCATCGGAAAGGAAATTTACATGCAAAAAGTGGTTGAGGTTTATCCAGTTACTGGCGAGTATTTCAAACTCGTTTTCCATGGTCTGAAAGATGCCGAAAGGTTTGAGGGCAAATGGCGCAACCGGAATTTCTTCGATGGTTTCACCACCAGCATCCTTAAAGGCAAGTGCAAGTTCGGTTTCATGAAGACGAAGGATTTCGAATATCAAACCAACTTTAAGGGACGCAAGAAACTGCATTGCTTCCCCAAAGGCGACCGTGTGCATTTCAAGTTCATTCAGGGAAATGAATGTCTATACGTCAAACGCTTGCCACGCAAACAGCAAGAGCCAGCTGGCTATGTGTTCCATAAGGAACCAACTGACTGATTGACAAAATCTTATTTCATTCTAAATACCCAAGCGGCTGTGCTCTTCAAGTCGGAGTAACAGAGGCCGCTTGTGTTGATGATGATTTGCCCGTCTTTGTATTCCCAAGGTAACACTTTGTCGCAACCAAATAAGGTGACTTGCATCGTTTCGGCAGGTTTGTCGAGGTTCAAGACCAATTGGTTTTCAGGAAACTCAAGCGCAATGGCATAAAGCGCATCTTTGCTTTGCGTGTAGCAAATCCAAGGCTGTTCGCAGGTGTAGCTGGCATTCAAGCCTTCGCAAAATATAAAGTCTCCTGTCGCAAAGCTCTCGACAATTTGCTTCGGCATCTTGCTTGACGACCAATAAAGCTTTACAAGCGCGTTCACGTCACGTTCTTCGTAAAACACTTCGATTTCGTGTTGCCCGGCTTCGAGTTTTATCTTAGCTGTGGTGCTCAAGAAATTCTTGGCTTCTTGTGCATCGCTCTGTTGCTCGTTAGCCTTGGCAGGATTGTAGTCCATCACGGTTTGGCCGTCAATGATGAGGCGGATGTTGTCGTCAACTTCGGCTTCGAAGGTGTATTTCCCGCTTTCCTTGACATAGAAAACACCTTGCCAATGGGCTTGGAAATGGTCGCAGCTGATTCTTGGGTCAGGGGAGTTGCGAGTCCAGTCGAAGTCTATTTTGGGGTCAACGCGGTTCACCGTAATGGTTTTCATTTCGTAGAATTTCTTGTAAGGTCGTGTGCCGTAAATGGCTTCCCCATTGATGTTTAGCCATTCGCCAAGGTCGATGAGACGCTCTTGCTGAAGAAGCGGGATCTTGCCATCGGCTGCAGGACCTACGTTGAGTGTCATGCCACCGCCTGCAGCGACTAAAGTGGCAAAGTGACGGATGAGTTCGTCGGAACTGAGATAGTTGCTCAGAGGTTCGTTGCGGTTCAGGCCAAACGAGCGACCTAACCCACGACATTCGGCCCAAGGACGGTCGGTGAGGGTGATGCCAGCACTGTATTCGGGTGTGCGGAATCCGTGCTGTCCGCCACCGCCCCAACGGTCGTTGACGATGGCTTCGTCGCCAACGGTGTTGTAGTACCACGAAATCAGTTCGCGGGCATGCCATTGTTCAGCTGAGTTGCGCCATTCGCCATCGGTGAAAAGGATGGATGGCTTGTAGCGTGTGACCAATTCCTTGAATTGCGGAATCATGTGTGTGTCAACATATTCTGTGATGCTGTCGTCGGGCGATTCGTACCAACGATGCAACGGGCTGGTCCATTCGGGCAGCGAGTAATAGAAACCCATCTTCAAGCCGCGTGCACGCACGGCTTCAGTCAGTTCGCCGCAGACGTCGCGATGCGGACCGATGTCCATCGTGTTCCAATCGGGTGCATATTGACTTGGCCATAGACAGTAACCATCATGATGTTTCGAAACCAACAGCACGTATTTTGCTCCTGATTTCTCGAACAACTCTGCCCATTCGTTGGGATTCCAAAGCTCGGCTTTGAAATGTGGGGCGAAATCTTCGTATCGGAACCCCTCGCCATAGACGCGTTCCTGGAAAGCCTTCCGCTCGCCATCATCGGTCTGCAAGCCGCGGTAATACCATTCAGCATAGCCTTCGTTGGAGGCAAAAGCCGGTACAGAATACACGCCCCAGTGGATGAAAATGCCCAGTTTGGCATCACTGAACCATTGCGGATAACCGCGTTGGTTAATGGATTCCCATGTGGGCTGGACTTGGGCTGACAAAGAAATTGAAAATAGTATCAATAAACAGAAAAACAATACTTTACGTTTCATCTTGTTCTAAATATTTTTGTTTTTTATCGAATCATGTAAGGATGTTTCATCTTATCTGCAATTCCACACTGCAACAATATAGATGTGTTCCTTATCTGCGATATAGTATATGATTTTTATAGTCTTGTATAATGTTACCGAACGGTACTCGTGTTCTAAGTCGGATAATAAGGAGTCAATTGGACCAGAGTTCGGATATGACTTTAATCGATTTGTCGTATCAACAAACATCATCTTTAGTTTATCTGCTTGTGATTTGCCGAAAGTTTTGAAGGTGTAGCGTAAAATGCTGTCGGCCATCGAAATAGCATTGTGTGTCCAATTAATTTCCATAATTGAAATCCATGAAATGATTCATAATTTCTTCTTCTGTACAAATCTTGCCTTGTGCAATCTCGTTCATGCTCAGATTGAGTTGTTTTTTCAATTCTTCCAGCGTCCATGAACACGGTATCCGATCTAAGTCGCTGCGTTTATTCCTTAACTCAAAAGGCATTCCGTCTTCCATTACAGATTTGTGGAGAAAAATGCGAATAGCAGTTGGCAAATCCATGCCGAGATTTTCAAAGACTTCAGAAGCTTGGTTTTTCAAATCTTCATCGATGCGCAAATGTAATGTTGTTGTACACATTTTGTATATGTTTGTATATTTAATGCGCAAAAATAAAATTAATTTTCTGACCAAATGAAAACATGAGTAAAAGATTTTATTTTTGCACTATGAATATCTATCAACTCTTTCCTCGCTTATTCGGAAACAAGCTGACCGAAATGCAACTCAATGGCAGTAAGTCGGAGAATGGATGTGGCACTTTCGCTGACATCGATAAAACGGCTATCGGTGCAATTAAGTCGTTGGGAATCACGCATATTTGGCTGACTGGCATCATCCGACACGCTTCCGAATCTACTGGCACGCACCCTGACATTACCAAGGGACGTGCAGGCTCGCCTTACGCTATCACCGATTATCACAATGTAGATCCCGATTTAGGCTCGATGGATGATTTCTTGGCTTTGGTCGAACGCATTCATGCACAAGGTCTGAAAGTCATCATCGATTTCGTTCCCAATCATTTGGCACGCGAGAATGTGGGTTTTGAACCTTGCAATTTCTATTTTTGCGAAGGACAGCCCTTTGTGTGTCCATCGGGAAATGGCTATCAGGAATTTCCTGCCAAGGCTACGGGAAATAATGTCTTTGCCCCCAATCCAGGCATGAATGATTGGTTCGACACGGTGAAGCTGAACTACGATTGCCGTGATACTTGGGAAAAGATGCTTGAAATCATGCGTTTTTGGTGTGCTAAGGGCATTGATGGCTTCCGCGTGGATATGGCCGAGATGGTCCCGCTTGATTTCTGGCGTTGGCTGATACCCCAAGTGAAGGCTGATTATCAAGTGATTTTGATTGCAGAAATCTATCAGCCAGCACTTTATAGAGGCTTCGTTGAGGCGGGTTTCGATTACCTTTATGATAAGGTAGGCTTGTACAATACTTTGGAAGACATCTTGTGCCGTGGTCACGAGGCGCAAGAAATCACGCGGGTTTGGCAAAATTTGGAGAGTTTGGATGCTCACATGCTGCGTTTCATGGAAAACCACGATGAGAAACGTCTCGCTTCGCGCTTTTTTGTCGGTGATGCATGGGCGGCCTTGCCAGCTGTGGCGGTCGCTGCCTTGATGAACACGGGACCTTTCATGATTTATAACGGACAAGAGAGTGGGGAAGAGGCCGAGGGTGTTTCGGGCTATAGTGGCGACGATGGCCGCACCACCATCTTCGACTATTGGAATATGCCTCGTCATCAACAGTGGATGAATGGCGGCGCTTTCGACCAACCGAGTGAATTGCTGAACTTTTATTCTAAACTGTTGAATTTCAGATTGCAGCATTCCGCTATCGGCAAAGGCGCATTTTACGATTTGATGTGGTGCAATCCGTGGTACAACAATTTCGACCCTCGAAATGTGTATGCTTTCCTGCGCTATTCCGATGCGGAGCGGTTGCTTATCGTGGTGAATTTCAATAGAAATGAGGACAGAGACATTACTGTGAAAGTTCCTGAAGATGCCCTGCAACTCATGGGTTATCAGAATCACAATGATTTCGGAATGGGTGGCTTCGATGGCGAACACGTTCAAATTCACCTTGCGCCAAGCGAAGTGAAAATCATTGATTTCGATTCGAGAGATAGCTTGTAATAGTTCCCGTTTTCGGGCCATCTCAATCTTCCTTGCAAATTCCTGTTAACGAAGAATATACATTCTTGACATTTTTTATCCTTCGCAAATTGAAGTTTGTAATCATGCTATTTTCCGCACATCTTCTGATTAATCATTACGGAAGTGAGTAAATCCTGTGCTGCAACACCGACGGTCTCAAAAACAATAATCTCATTCTCATCTTCTCTGCCGTGTAAAGTTCCATTTATGACTTCCCCAAGTCCACCGCAGATGTCATCTTCCGTAATCATTTCTTGCCTGATTGGGATCAGAAGATCCCCTGATTCACGGAGTGCGGCTTCTTTAGAATCACAGATAATCTTATCTGCCCGCACGATCAACGTCGAATCGACTTCGTGCTTATCCGGTTCGTAGGTGCCGACACAGCTTATCGTTGCACCTTTTTTGACCAATGTTCCATCAAAGACCGGGGTTGCGGAAGTGGTTGCGGTAATAATGAGGTCTGCATCCTCAATACACTCATCAGAACTATTTGCACAACTGAAGTGAATGTTTCGTCCGGCATATTTTGCTCGAGCTTTCTCTGTAAACGCTGTGCATTTATCTCGATGCAGACTGTAAATGCTCACTTCTTTCACATTTCTGGCCGCAAGCATGGCGTCTAACTGTGCTTCTGCCTGACCGCCTGTTCCGATTAACGCACCTTTCCGACAGTCTTTCCGACCAAGAATATCAAAAGCAGCACCGCTGGCCGCCCCAGTACGTAGCTGAGTTACATATGTTCCGTCCATCATAGCCAGTACATAGCCGGTTTCGGCATCAATCAATAGGATTTCCGCCGGCGTAGTGAAACGTCCCAAAGAAGCGTTCCCCGGAAAAACATTTACATTCTTGAGCACTGCCATTCCAAGCGTTGCAGAGTATGCAGGCATAAACAACAGCGACCCGTTATGTGTTGGAATTATCGTACGCAGCGGTGTGTTGATTTGTCCTTTTTCCATCATTGAGAATGCCTGCTTGACCGACTCAATAACATCTGTCATGCATACGCATTTTTCAATGTCTTCTCTTGAATAATATCGCATCGGTATTTCTCCTTAAACCAAATTTAATTTATTCATCAATATTCGCACAAATATCAGCAAGTCAAATCATGCTGCAAATATAGTCCTCTATCCGCAAAAAAATCCGTTTTCGGGCATTTTCGATGTTTTTTTATATCGATTATGCCCGGAAATGAAAAAACAGCACAATAAAAATCCAATTATTTCCCCAAAAACGATGAGGAAATTATATCTTTGTAGGCAAATTTACAAGCCATGCTTCCTCTCGTGCAACAAGATTTCTGGTTAGAGCCTGTGAGCCAACAAATTGATGAGCGTCACGAGCGTTTCGAAAACCGCCTTCAATACATTTGCGAACACTTCGGCAGCCTTAAAGCTTTCGCCACGGCGCATCAGTTTTTAGGATTCAATTACGACAAGCGCCGCAAAGGCTGGTGGTACCGCGAATGGGCTCCCGCAGCGCATTACCTTTCGCTGATGGGCGATTTCAACAACTGGAACCGCTACGAATTTCCGTTGGAAAACATCGGCAACGGTGTTTGGGAAATCTTCTTGCCCGACAGCCAGTTTTGCGGAAAACTCGTCCACGGAAGCAAACTGAAAGTACTGGTGCAATCGGCCATCGGCGAGCACGAGCGCATCCCCGTTTACATCAAAAGAGTCATTCAAGACGAAGGCAACAAGGATTTTGCGGGACAGTTTTGGCATCCCGAAAAGCCATACGTTTTTGTAAACAAATCTCCCGATTTAGGTGAAACGCCTTTGATGATTTACGAATGCCACATCGGCATGGCGCAGGAAAAGGAAGGTGTCGGAACTTATAGGGAATTCGCCCAAAACATTCTGCCACGTATTAAGGCAAACGGATACAATACGCTGCAAATCATGGCTATAGCCGAGCATCCTTATTATGGTTCATTCGGCTATCATGTCTCCAATTTCTTTGCGCCGAGTTCGCGTTTCGGCACGCCCGAAGACTTAAAGGAACTCATCGATACGGCACACGGCATGGGACTGAAAGTCATCATGGATTTGGTACATTCACACACGGTGAAAAACATCCGCGAAGGCATCAACCTGTTTGACGGCTCCGACCAGCAATATCTGCACGCGGGCGAACGCGGCAACCACAATCTCTGGGACTCGAAACTTTTCAATTACGGCAAGACCGAAACGTTGCAATTCCTGCTTTCAAACATCCGCTATTGGTTGGATGACTTTCATTTCGACGGGTTCCGCTTCGATGGCGTCACTTCCATGCTTTATCTCGACCATGGCGTTGGCATGACTTTCGATGCGCCTGAAAAATATTTCGGAGAAAACATTGACAACGATGCCGTTACCTATTTGCAATTGGCTAACCGACTTTGCCATGAACTCAACAAAAGCAATATCACCATTGCCGAAGACGTGAGCGGGATGCCTGGTCTCTGCCAACCTATTGCCGACGGCGGCATGGGTTTCGACTATCGTCTCGGCATGGGTCTCCCCGACTTTTGGATTAAGATTCTGAAGGACCAGCCCGAAGAGCAATGGAACATGAACGAGTTCTTTTTCACCATGACCAACCATTTGCCGACCACAAAAACCGTGGCTTACGCCGAATCGCACGACCAAGCCTTGGTGGGCGACAAAACCATTGCTTTCCGTCTGATGGACAAGGAGATGTACACTTCCATGAGCATCAACACGCCAAGCATCACTATTGACCGTGGCATTGCGCTGCACAAGATGATCCGGCTTTTCACCATCACTTTGGGCGGCGAGGCTTGGCTCAATTTCATGGGCAACGAGTTCGGCCATCCCGAATGGATTGATTTCCCGCGACTTGAAAACAACTGGAGTTACAAATATGCAAGACGGCAATGGTCGCTCAACGACAATTTTGACCTGAAATATCACTTCATGGGCGACTTCGACCGTGCCATGATTGATTTCATGAAAAGGATGCGAATTTCGGACTCGAACCCCGCATGGCTTCTCAAAGCCGACGAAGAAAACAAGACCATCGTCTACGAGCGTAACAACTTGATCTTCGTCTTCAACTGGGGCACAAAGTCCATTCCCGATTACGAAATTCCCGTCAGGCAGACCGGCGACCACCGCATCGTTTTCACCACCGATGAAAAACATTTCGGCGGCTTCGGCAACATCAGCACCGAAACGAATTTCCCCACTGAGAAGCGTAAAGATGGTATTTTTATGAAGATTTACAATGTGAGTAGGACGGCAAATGTATATGAATCAACTAAATAAACATGACCATCGTGAAAAAGTCTATTGCATCATTCATTTTACTGTCGGTTCTGCTCTATTCATGCTCGGGCAAAAATGAAGTTCAGCCAGCACTTGCCGGCTTCACAACCGAACAGACGCTTCCTTTCGACAACGGCTATTATCGCGTTGAAGCATTGGAAGAGTTTTCACCTTGGCACGACTCGCTTCTAATTGCTCCTTGGAATAAATATTGCACCTATGAAATGCGGAACAATCCCAGCAATTCTATCGGAGATATTTTCAAAGGAGACATTATCCGACATGGCAAGAAAGGTCAGACCGAAGCCATTTTTTTCACTAAACCCATAACATACGCTCAAACCCTTTGGATTGGCATGACTCACGATGCCGGACAACATTGGGATTATTATTTTACAGGCCTTATTCAAGGAAAGCCTTTATGCGCCAAATGGTTTTCTGAAATACCCATGATACTATCCGATAGCATTTTGCAAATTGAAGCCGCGGCTATGCATTTCAGTTGGGACTGGAATGATTTTGGCTACAAGATTGACAAAGATGGACTACTTCTGAAATTCAATCTGAACGCCCTGAAAAAAGACAGCGACAAAGACGGCCTCTGCGACATTGAGGAACTTTTCCTGCAAACCAACCCCCAAAAGCCCGACACCGATGGCGACGGTATGCCCGATGGCGAAGACATGAATCCTCGGTTTAAGCGCAAGGATGCCGATGTGACAAGATTATACGAAGCCTATCTGAACAATGAATTCTACGACGATTCGTGCTTCATACCTATCAAATCACCTTCCTCTCATTCCACATCTTTTACCAATGCTACCGAAACGCAATTCATTATTTCCAACGACAAATACTTGCAACATGCCGAGCCTGACTCTTGCCGTCTCATCATTTTAACCGAGGAAGAACACCTTGCAAACGAATCACTATATGACAAATCCATGTTCTCTTTTTCGATGTCTATAACAGAAAAAGAAAAGAACGCTTTTCATCTCAATTGCAATGATTACCATTGGTCAATGGAAGCTGACATAAAAAAGACAAAGTAAGGCTGGTTGTTTGACCTTGAGTATGTTTTGATGGATGATTGAGGCACTTTTTTACGGAATCCAATGGCGGTTAATCTCTGTAATCATGCCGTACTCATCCATGGTGACGCGGGTGTTCAAATAGAAAAAATCAGTCCTGCTGCCTTCGAGATTTTCAAGGTAAAGTTTTTGTCCTGAGCGAATCGTATCAACAGGGTCGGTAGGCTCAATGCCGCAATCGACAATGATGAAGTCTTCTGACAATGCCACTTCTGTCTTGCCCAGTTCTGAATAGACGGCGTGATCGTCCCATGTCCTTGCTATGTATGTCCCGCCTTCATAACCCATGAGCCAGCAACCTCCTTCTTCAAGGCCGCCGTTGATGTTAATGCCACCTCCGTCGGCATCTTCTATCTTGTTGGTGACCATAGGCTTTGATTCGTAGATGAGTGTGTCGCCCACTTGCATTTGCGAAATCTCTACTGCATCGTACAGGTCTTTGGTATAGATGGTCATCCGCAGATTGCCTCCCATCCAACGGAAATCGTCGGTATTGAATGTCGCCGATACAGTGCAATCGTGAATGTCGCTGATGTCAATGCCAGCTGGCAATGGAGCGATTGACTTGTGTTCTACTTTTTGCACACAGCCACACAATAAGGCCATGGCTGCAATGATTAATGCTGATTTTAATGCTTTCATGAGTATTCTAATTTTAAGATTGTTCATTAA
>CALBNP010000127.1 GCA_937896505.1 uncultured Bacteroidales bacterium
CTATGGCTGTTCGTGACGTTCACCCAACTCACTATGGTCGTATTTGTCCAATTGAGACACCAGAAGGTCAAAACATCGGTCTTATTAATAACTTAGCTACATACGCAAAAGTTAATAGCTATGGCTTTATTGAGACTCCATACCGTATCGTCGAAAAAGGTGGCAAAGTCACTGATACTGCAGTTTACCTTTCCGCTGATATGGAACGCGATCACTATATCGCACAAGCTAACGTTAAGATTGACGAAAACGGCTACATCACTGATGAAGAAGTCGTTGCACGTCATAATGGTGAAAACGTTTTAGTCTCACCAGACATGATTGATTATATTGACGTTAGTCCAAAACAAATCGTTTCCGTTGCTGCTGCATGTATTCCATTCCTTGAAAACGATGACGCAACCCGTGCTCTCATGGGCTCCAACATGCAGCGTCAAGCTCTCCCATTACTCCGTCCATCCATCGCCCACGTCGGTACTGGTATGGAAGGCAAAATTGCTCGTGACTCAGGCTTAGCAGTCGTTGCTACAGCAGATGGTGAAGTTACCTATATGGATAGCCAGACCATCAAAGTCAAAGAAGGCAAATCAATCCACGAATATCACCTCCAGAAATTTGACCGTTCCAACCAGGGTACCTGCATCAACCAGTGCCCAATCGTCAAAGTTGGTGACGAAGTCAAAGCTGGTCAGATTATCGCTGATGGTCCTGCTATGAAGAATGGCGAACTCGCACTTGGCCAAAACGTCCTCATCGCATACATGACCTGGCATGGTTACAACTACGAAGACGCTATCATCATGTCTGAGAGAATGGTTAAAGAAGACGTTTACACAACCATTCACATCGAAGCATACGACCTCGAATGCCGTGAAACCAAACTTGGCAACGAGCACATCACACGTGACATTCCAAACGTTGGCGAAGATGCTAAGAAATACCTCGACGAAGATGGTATTGTCGTCCCAGGCGCAGAAGTCAAAGAAGGCGACATTCTCGTTGGTAAGGTCACACCAAAAGGCGCAACCGACCCAACTCCAGAAGAAAAGCTCCTCATGGCTATCTTCGCAGAGAAGACAAAAGACGGAAAGGATTCCTCACTCCGTGTCCAGCACGGTGGCGCAGGTATCGTCCTCAAAGTCAAAGTCTATTCAAGAAAGAACAAAGACCAGCTTCCAGCTGGAGTTATCAAGAGAGTCCGCGTCTACATCGTCCAGAAGAGAAAGATCTCCGAAGGTGACAAGATGTCAGGACGTCACGGTAACAAGGGTGTCATCTCAAAGATCCTCCCAATCCAGGATATGCCATACTTAAGCGATGGTACACCAATCGATGTCATGCTTTCACCAATGGGTGTTCCTTCACGTATGAACATCGGACAGATCTTCGAAGTCCACCTCGGCTTAGCCTGCCGTAAATTAGGCATCAGAGTCGCTACCCCAGCATTCGACGGCGTCAACAATGATGAATTGAAGGCCCTCATGGAAAAGGCTGGAATGTCAAGCGACGGCAAGACTGTCTTATATGATGGCCGTACCGGTGAGAGATTCGATGAACGTATCTCAGTCGGTATCATGTACATGATTAAGCTCGTCCACATGGTCGACGATAAGTTACACGCTCGTGCAACAGGTCCATACTCACTCGTCACTCAGCAGCCACTCGGAGGTAAAGCTCAGAATGGTGGTCAGAGATTCGGTGAGATGGAAGTCTGGGCACTCGAAGCTTATGGAGCTGCACACGTCCTCCAGGAAATGATCACAATCAAGTCAGACGACCGCGTCGGTAGACGTAAAGAATACGAAGCCATCATCAAGCAGAACCGTGGTCCTAGAGCCGGTATGCCAGAAGCATTCAAGGTCTTCACAAAAGAACTTAAGGGCTTAGGCATGAACGTCACAATCTTCGATCAGGAAGGTGACGAAATCAGCATGGATAACCTTGCCAAGGAAGCTCTCATCGAAGAGCGTAAGGTCAATTCTGCAATCAGAAACATCACAGGTCCAAGAAACAGTGGTGACATCGAGCCAGAAGAGACAAGAGAAGTCGTTGCTGAACAGGCAGCAGAAGAAGGATTATCCTTCGGAACTGGAAGCTTCGACGCTGAATAAGGAGGAAAGAAACAATGTTCGATATCAATGAATTAAATTCGATGCAGGTTGGACTTGCCTCCCCTGAAACCATCAGATCATGGTCACATGGCGAAGTCACAAAGCCAGAGACCGTTAACTATCGTTCCCAGAAGCCAGAGATCGGCGGATTGTTCTGCGAAAAGATCTTTGGTCCTTCAAAGGACTACGAATGCCACTGCGGAAAATACAAAAAGATCCGCTATCAGGGCATCACATGTGAGAAGTGTGGCGTTGAAGTCATCTCCAGAGAATGGAGAAGAGAAAGATTCGGCCACATCGAACTCGTTTCACCTTGCTCACACATCTGGTACTTAAAGGGCATCCCATCACGTTTAGGCCTTGTCCTTGACATGACACCAAAACAGCTTGAGGAAATCATCTACTTCGCAGCACACGTCTGCTTGAACCCAGGTGATTCAAACATCCTCAAGAAGAAAGAATTCCTCAACGAAGCTGCTTCAAGAGAGCGTTTCAAAGCCGCTATCATCGACATCCTCAACGAAGGAAAGATCGAAGAAGGAACAAGCGACTACGAAAGAGCTAACGACATGATCGCTAGAATGGATGACAAAAACATGCCATTCGACTTCTTCTCAACATCAGGATTCATCGCAAAATACACAAACGCTGAATTCGGTGAAGGCGCAGAAGCAATCAAGCGTTTACTCTCAGGAGTCAACCTCGACGAAGAGTTCGAATCAATCTCAAAGGAATTGAAGGAAGCTTCAGTCGCCAACAGATTGAAACTCGCAAAGAGACTCGAAGTCATCCAGGCATTCAAGCAGTCAAATCAGAAGCCTGAATGGATGATCCTCGACATCCTCCCAGTCGTTCCACCAGATCTCCGTCCAATGCTTCAGCTCGACGGCGGACGTTTCGCTGCATCAGACTTAAACGATTTATATCGCCGTGTCATCAGCCGTAACACCCGTTTAAAGAAGCTCATCGATATGAACGCTCCATACGTCATTCTCATGAACGAGAAACGTATGTTACAGGAAGCTGTCGACGCCCTTATTGATAATGGCCGCCGTAACAAACCAGTCACTGGTCCAAATGGCCGTCCATTAAAGTCACTCTCCAGTGGTCTTAAAGGTAAGCAGGGCCGTTTCCGTCAGAACCTTCTTGGTAAACGTGTCGACTATTCAGGCCGTTCCGTTATCGTTGTCGGTCCAGACCTTCACATGAATGAGTGCGGTCTGCCGAAGGATATGGCTGCCGAATTGTTCAAGCCGTTTGTCATCCGCAAGCTCATCGAACGCGGTATCGTGAAGACCGTGAAATCGGCAAAGAAGATTGTCGACCGCAAGGATCCTGTCGTTTGGGATATCCTTGAAAACATATTGAAAGGTCACCCGATTCTCTTGAACCGTGCTCCTACACTGCACCGTTTGGGTATCCAGGCCTTCCAGCCGAAACTCATTGAAGGTAAGGCTATCCGTCTACACCCGTTGGTTTGTACGGCATTCAATGCTGACTTCGATGGTGACCAGATGGCTGTCCACGTACCGCTGGGCAATGCTGCTGTCCTTGAAGCTCAGATTCTGATGCTGGCTTCTCACAACATCCTGAATCCATCCAATGGTGCGCCTATCACCCTGCCTTCTCAGGATATGGTTCTTGGTCTGTATTACATCACCAAGCCTCGTAAGAGCACGCCTGACCATCCAGTTAAGGGCGAAGGCATGTCGTTCTATTCACCGGAAGAAGTCATCATCGCTTTGAATGAAGGCCGTGCCGATATGCACGCCATCATCAATGTGAGAGTCGGTGTCCGCGAAAACGATAAGATTGTCACCAAGAAGATTCAGACCACTGTTGGCCGTGTGTTCTTCAATCAGGTGGTTCCGGATGATTTCGGCTTTATCGATGAATTGCTGACCAAGAAGTCATTGCGTACCATCGTTGGTGACATGGTGAGACATGAAGGTACTGCTATCACCACCAAGTTCTTGGATGATATCAAGAATATGGGTTACCGTATGGCTTATAAGGGCGGCTTGTCATTCAACTTGGGCAACGTGCTTGTTCCTGCCATGAAGAGCAACCTTATTGAAGAAGCTAACGCAAAGGCATCTGAAATCCGTGAATACGAAAAAATGGGTTTCATGGGTCCAAATGAACGTTACAATCAGATCGTTGACCTTTGGACTGATGTCAATGCCAAGCTGACCAAGGAAGTGATGAACGTCCTTTCGAGCGATGACCAAGGCTTCAATCCTGTTTACATGATGCTGCATTCTGGCGCCCGTGGTTCTGAAGCACAGGTTTCACAGCTTTGCGGTATGAGAGGTTTGATGGCTAAGCCTATGAAAGCTGGTTCCGGCGGTTCCGAAATTATCGAAAACCCGATTCTTTCCAACTTCCAGGAAGGTCTGTCTGTTTTGGAATACTTCATTTCAACCCACGGTGCCCGTAAGGGTTTGGCCGATACCGCTTTGAAGACCGCTGACGCTGGTTACTTGACCCGTCGTCTGGTTGACGTCGCTCACGATGTCATCATTACTGAAAAGGACTGCGGCACATTGCGTGGCTTGACCGTTTCGCGCGGTGATGAAAAGAAGGAACCAGGAAAGCACTCCTTATTATATGACCGTATCTTGGGCCGTGTCGCCTTGCACGACATCTTCCATCCTCAGACCAACGAGCTTATCGTTGCTGGTGGCGAAGAAATCAACGAGGAACGCGCTGAAGCTATCGACGAATCACCATTGGAGAGCGTCGAAATCCGTTCCGTTTTGACTTGCGAATCGAAACGTGGCGTGTGCGCTAACTGCTATGGCCGCAACCTTTCGTCCAGCAAACTGGTGCAAAAGGGTGAAGCTGTGGGCGTTATCGCTGCCCAGTCAATCGGTGAACCTGGTACTCAGCTGACTCTGCGTACCTTCCACCAAGGTGGTAAGGCATCCAAGAATCTGGTCGCTTCAAGTGCCGAAGCCAAGTACGACGGTTATCTTGAAATCGATGAATTGCGTTCAGTCAATGCTGAAAAGGATGGTCAGAAGTACCAAGTGGTCATTGGCCGTTCCGCTGAATTGAAACTGCACGACAGCAATACCGATGTCGTCCTGACGACTTTGAATATCCCATACGCTGCCAAGTTGTATTTCGCAAGCGGTGAAACCGTGAAGAAGGGCGACAAGCTGTATGAATGGGATCCATATAATGCATCAATCGTTTCCGAATTTGCCGGTGAAATCCGTTTCCAGAATGTGGAAGAAGGCGTTACATTCCGTAAGGAAACCATCGCTGAAACCGGATTTAACGAGCGCGTTATCATTGAAGGTAGAAGAGGTGCTAAGAACCCGTTGATTGAAATCGTGGCTGATGGCGAAGTCGTTGCTTCATACGACCTTCCTGTTGATGCTCACGTCGTCGTCGAAGAAGGCGATAAGATCAAGGCTGGTGACCAACTCGTCCGTATTCCTCGTAACGTTTCGGGCGGTGGCGATATCACCGGCGGTCTGCCGCGTGCCCAGGAATTG
>CALBNP010000128.1 GCA_937896505.1 uncultured Bacteroidales bacterium
GAAGTCGGTTTTTCCATCATGAACAGCGTGGCCTACGGCTTGTCGCCCATCATTGATGAAAACCGTCCGTGGGAAGGCATCATCATGAAAAAGGCCTTGCAGATTTGTACGACGATAGATGATTTTCAGCATTATATCGACTCGTTGCCGCAGCCCAATTGTTTGGAAGCCAATTTCGGTGTGAGCGATGCTAATGGCAATGCCGCCTATTTCGAAGTGCATGATTTTGGCTACACGCGTTTCGATGTGCCACGCGATGGCTATCTGATACGCACCAATTACGCTTTCACAGGTCGCGAAGGCGAAGGGAAAGGCTACGACCGCTACGAACTCGTCGAACAAAAGATGAAAGCTCACAAAGGCAAGTTTGATGCGCAGTGGATTCTGAAAAACCTTTCCAAGGAAAGCATTATCGCCCGCCCGACGACGGTTTCAAGCGTGGTTCTGGATGGCAAAATGCTTTGGTGCTCCATGGGGTATTCAAGATGCAGTTATGCCATGCCGGTATGGGTTGAGGCACAAAACGAAATACCACTCCCCTTGAGGAAACTCAATGCACAAGGCAGCGATGCCAACGAATTAGCCGACACCTTGAAAACCTTGACCCGCGGCACGAAACTTGAAAGGAAAATAGACAGAATCGTCAGAAAAGCCGAGAAAAAGGAAATTCGGATTGCCGAAAAGGAAAGCAATGAACCCATTGCCATTTACAATGCGGCTTTGAATGAAAGATATGAGCGTTTCAAGGAAAAATGTTTGAAACGTTTGAAATGAAAAAAATCCGCTTCGCGAGAACGAGGCGGATTTTTGTTTCCTGTAGAGACGTAGCGTGCTACGTCTCTGTTTTTTAGTTTGTTACAGTTCCAAGCTGTCAACCCATTCGCCGATTTTCTCTTTCGATGGGTTGCCGTTGAGCACGCGGCCTTCGATGAATTTAGACTTTGGTGCACTAGGCTGAAGGTTCTCGACGGTCTTGCCGAAGCCGCTGCTGCCCGAGGTGGCGAAAAGCACGATGGTCTTGCTGCTGAAATCGTAGCTTTCAAGGAAAGTGTTGACGATGGTCGGGGCGACATACCACCAGATGGGGAAGCCGAGATAGACCACATCGTAATCGGCCATGTTGTCCAATTTGCCGGCAATGGCAGGGCGCGATGTTTTGTCTTTCATCTCGATGGTGCTGCGCGAGTTGCGGTCTTTCCAGTCCAAGTCGGCGGCGGTGTAGGGCGTTTCCGGATTGATTTCAAAGAGGTCGGAATGGGTGACCTCGGCGAGGTTTTGCGCCACTTTTTCAGTCGTTCCAGTGGCTGAGAAATAGGCAACTAATGTCTTTCTGTTCATAGTCTGAGCGTTTAGGTTGATGCCTAAGAAGGCGATGGTGATGAGAATTATGAATCGTTTCATAGTTGTAAAGTTTGCGGCAAAGATACGTTTTTTGATGTGTCGAGAGTCAAAATTATGGATGCTTGAAGCTGATGCCTTCCACTTCGCTTACCGTGCCATCAGAGAAAGTGGTTAGGGGGATGAAGGCGAAGCTCCAGCGAAGGCCTTGATAGGTCTTTGGAACGACAATCTCGATGAGGTTCTCGCCTTTTTTCAGGTGTATCTGCGCCGGTTCGCGCATCCAATATAGTTGCTCGTCGGTGTAAGGCTCTTCTTCTTCGGGACGCATCCAAGTGTTGTAGTGGTAGTTGTATTTCCCGGGTTCTTGCCATTGTGTGGCGGGTTTGATTTCCGCTCCGTTGACGAAGCATTGGCTTCCGCCTTCCCACTGTCCTTGTTCGCCGATGCCATAGCCGTTGCGGTTGGAACGTGCTGGTGTGTCGAATCCAATCCAGGCTTGGATGTCCATGTCGTTGTCGGCAATGATGATGGTCTGCGCTGTGGCTGATGCAGTGTCGTTGGTCGTGATATTGTATTGCTTGCAAAAAGCGTCTAAATCGACGGCGCCGCCAAATGCGGTGTGGGATGTGCTTGTGTCGATGCTCACTTGCCATTCTATCTCGGAATTGGCAACCCAGCGCATGTTCTCCTTGTGGAAGCGGTCGCGATGGACTTTCATCTTTTCCTCGAAATTGGCAAGTCGCGAGCCTGCTACTGTATAAGGACCCGTAGGCAGGTTTTCGTTGGCGATTTCTCCGGCATTGCCACCATTCCAGAAGCGTTCGGCGTATGGCATCATGCCGTTAATCATGCCGTTGTGGAGCGCGATGTTTCCTTTTTCTTCCACGTTGACATCGTTCCAGAGGCAAAGGATGCCGCCGAGGACTTTCGTGGTGTCGGGTTCGGGTTGGGCGGCTGCCGTATGAAGGAATGCGCGATTGGTGAAGACCATCGGGTCGTAATAATTCAAATAGCCCACAAAGGAATCGACATATTTCCCTGGTTTTTCAGATATGGCGGCGTTGGAGCCTTCGGCTTCGTTCCAAATCTGGCGGATAGTGTTCTCGGAAGTCGGCAGGCCTGGTGCCCATGCAATGGCTTTGCGGCCGTTTCTTGCAACGATGTCTTCCGCCCAACGCATGAAGCCTTCGGGATCGGCAATGTGGATTTCATCAGAACCGATATGGAAATAAGGGCACGAGGTCGCAGGAATCTCGTCGAAGAACTCTTGGAGGCAAGTCTCAAGAATCTTTTTGCCTTCCTCGGAGTCCATGCTGACGCCAAAGGTGTTGGTGAAATAGGTGGAATGCCCGGGCATGTCGATTTCGGGTACGACGGTGATGCCTCTTTCCTTGGCGTAGGCGATGATTTCGCGTATTTCGTCGTAGGTGTAGAACTTGCCTTCGTCGCGGCCTTGGCGCTGATACTGTGGGTCGTTGAGTTGCGGATAGGCCTTGCACTCGATGCGCCAGGCGGGATGGTCGGTCAGGTGCCAGTGAAAGTAGTTCAGCTTGTAGAAACTCATCAGGTCGAGGGTCTCTTTGAGCATTTCGACGGACTGGTAGTTTCGTCCCGTGTCGTGCATGAAAGCGCGGAAAGGATAACTTGGCCAGTCGTGGATTTCAATGTCGGGTATTCTCCCATTTTCATCTTTCAGCTGCTCTAACGATTGAAGCGCCCACTGCCTGTTGCCGCTGATGGTGACCCTGCCTTTCTTTGCGGTGAGACTGTATTCTTCAGGATTCTCAAAAGTTGTTGAGCCTTCTGTTATCTTTCTGATTCTATATGCTTTCTGATTCATTACGATGCATTCTTTTGGCTCTGGGATGATGTCGGTTGGTGCTGCCGGCTCATAGAATCTCACATAGTCGATGTCGAGCGAAACGGGCAATTCCTCCGGATTGATTTCCGGCAACCATGGCGCTCCAAGCTGTGCGCTCAAGATGAGATAGAATTCGTGGTCGCAGAATGGATATTGCTGGTCCTTGCCATTTCTGTAACGCGGATAAGTGAAGGTCGGTTCTCCATTCAGAAAGAAGAAGAGGCTATCGGAATATTTCTCCAGGCCGTAAATGTTGTAATCGCCTTCGTTGTATTTGGGATGGTGCGTGTTGATGGGCTTGTTGGATTTCCCAAGTGTATGGGTGTAGTAGGTGTGGACGGTTTGCATGATGAAATCGTCGTTTTCAGTGTGTTCCATGATGTCGATTTCGCCGCCGTCGGGCCATTTCACGCTGTTGTCGGCTTCAGGGAGCATCCAGATGGCGGGCCAGAATCCCGAAGCGGTCGAAAACTTGGCCCGGATTTCAAGTCTGCCGTTCCCGAATGATTTTTTAGTGCGTGTCCATAAACCGCCAGTCAGATAGGCCACGGTGTC
>CALBNP010000129.1 GCA_937896505.1 uncultured Bacteroidales bacterium
CATCACGATGATGACCATTTCGTGGGTGCTGATTCTGCTTTGGGGCGAAACCGTCTTGAAATGGGTTGGCATCACGCCAGGCTTGTTTTTCCTAAACTAATTTGCCAATTCGCCAAATGAACCTTATTGGATTACGATTTTTTGGCTATAGGTTCTCATTCCGTCGGTGAGCGTAGCAATGTAGAGTCCGCGCTCTAAACTGATGGTGTAAGTCCCGTTAAGTTGTTGCGAATGCACAAGTTGTCCCATGATGTTGCTGATGCAGACCCAGCCTTGGCCCGAAAGAGTGATTTGTCTTTGGGCGGGATTGGGGAAAATAGCAAAGTTTGTCGGGGTCTCTATGGTGCCATCGGGAACGATGACTTCCAATTCTCTCATTGTGCTGTCGGTTTTCTGGCATGATTCAACGATGAGTTTCACGGTGTAAGTTCCGCTCTCGGTATATTCGTGAATTGGGCTTTCCTCGTCAGAGAAGTTATTATCGCCAAAGTCCCAAAGGCAATGTGTCGGCCTTGGATAGCTTGTGGCGTTGGCGAACTGGAAAGTGTATTGGTCGTCGGTGTGATAGTCAAAATCGGCATTCAACGAGGGAGAGAAGTCCCAGTTCGTGAGATTTCCAAACACGGTTTGTGAGGCGGCTTTCTGTAGTAAACAGGCCTCGGCCTCGGTGAGGTTGGCAGGGTAGGCTAGGCCTATAGGGCTTTCGCCCCAGAATGTAGCATAGAAGGTACATGCGGTGAGGTAGGTGCCCTGAATCGAAGGATGGCTGCCATCGCCGCTGAAAAGTTCGATGTCGCTGTGCTGGCGGGCATAACGCCAAGCCTCGCCCGCGGGAGCGACACGGCTTTGCAGTTGCTCTGCTATCTTGCAATAGGCGCGTGTCATGGTGTCTTGCATGTGGTCGAAGTCACTGAAGTCGGTGCTGCAATAGATGCCTTCTCCATAGTCTTCGCATTGCTGGCCGCCGTCGCGTCGGCCCCAGGTCATGTAGAAGACGACTTCGGCGCACGGATTGTATTTCAGTATGCTGTCGCGCAATTGAGTGGCAGCGGGATACATGCTGGCGTATCGGTAGTAGTCGATGGAGGGCATCTGACTCTGCTCTTGCAGAACCACAAAATCCCAGTCGCCACGCCTAATGAGGTTGAGCGAGGTGCTGTTGCTGACATGTTGGAAATAACAGTAACCACCTGGAGTGTTGGCTTCATAGTTCATGGTTTTTCCGTTCCCTTCTAGTAAGGCTATGGATGCAATTGTGCCAGGCAAGTCGTTAACGGAAGTGTAGCTATTTCCTAAAAACAACACATTGATATTCTGTGCATTGATGGTCTGAAAAACCAAGAGGAAAACTATTGTGAAAAGATGGCTATTGAGAGCGTGAATGTTCATTGTGTGGTGGTTTGAAAAAGCAAAAATAAGAACTAATTCTGCTTCTTTTCCTTGAAAACGAAATTATTGATTATTTTTGCAGCATTACAAGCATTAAAAGACATCTTCATTTCATTTACGATGAAACCATCTGCACCTTTAGCTGAACGCCTTCGCCCGGCAAGTCTTGACGACTATATTGGTCAGAAACATATCATTGGCGACAATGCTGTGCTGCGTCGTGCCATCGAGAGCGGTCGAGTGCCTTCCATCATTTTCTGGGGACCTCCGGGCGTGGGCAAGACCACTTTGGCATACATCATCTCGAAACAAGTGCAACGCCAGTTCTATCAGCTCAGTGCCGTAAGCAGCGGAGTGAAGGATGTGCGAGATGTCATCGACCGTGCGCGTATGTTGCCCGAAGCCCCCATCTTGTTCATTGATGAGATTCATCGTTTCAGCAAGTCGCAACAAGATTCGTTATTGGGCGCGGTGGAGAAAGGCATCGTCACCCTTATTGGCGCAACCACCGAAAACCCGAGCTTTGAAGTCATCTCGCCTTTGCTCTCGCGTTGCCAGGTGTATGTGCTTAAATCGTTGGAAAAAAACGATTTGGCAATACTTCTCGATAAGGCGGTGAAGGCTTTAGAGGCTGATTTCGGAAAGAAAATCACTATTCAGGAACCTGAAGCACTGATGAAAATCAGCGGCGGTGACGGCCGTAAACTGCTCAATGCCGTTGATTTGGTGGTCACTTCGCTTGACGATATGCAACCTAATGCAACCGAACTCATCGTTACAAATGATTTCACAACGCAGTGCATCCAAAGCAACCTCGTGAAATACGATAAGTTGGGCGAGATGCACTACGATGTCATTTCGGCTTTCATCAAGTCGGTGCGTGGCAGCGATCCCAATGCGGCGGTCTATTATCTTGCCCGCATGATTGAGGCTGGCGAAGACCCGCTTTTCATTGCGCGGCGTCTGCTCATCTTGGCTTCCGAAGACATAGGCAATGCCAATCCCAATGCCTTGCTTTTGGCCAACACTTGCTTTGATGCTGTCAATAAAATTGGTTGGCCCGAGAGCCGCATCATCCTTTCGCAAACTGTGACTTATCTCGCTTCGTCGGCGAAGAGTAATGCTGCCGTGGCTGCTATCGATGCGGCACAGAATTTGGTGCGTCAAACCGGCGATTTGCCCGTGCCACTTTATTTGCGCAATGCACCCACGCAGTTGATGAAAGATCTTGGTTATAGCGATGGCTACAAGTACGCACATGCCTATGAAGGCAATTTCGTGGAACAGGAGTTTATGCCCGCCGAAATTGCCGGAACCAAGTTATACGATCCGCAAGACAACCCGCGTGAGCGTGAACTGCGCAAGAATTTACGCGATAAGTGGAAGGAAAAGTATGGGTATTAGTTTAGGGTAGAGACGTCGATTTATCGCGTCTCTGTGTGAAAATAACGGTTTACGGTCCAAAGGCGACTGAGCGGAGCCGAAGCCGCCCAACATAAAGTCAGAAAATTCAAATGAGTGAAGAGAAACAAGAAAAACAAGAAAAGAGCATAAGCCTTTGGAACAAGGTGCTTTCAACGAGTGTCAATCTGCCTTTGGTGAAGGTCGATCGCGATGAGTTCCTGACCAAGGAACTGTCGAAATTCTGTACCCCGATGGAAGTCATCACGGCCTTGAACGACTCGCCGCTGAAGGTGTTGAGCAAGAAGGAAATCGACAAGCTCGCCAACCAGTGCATCAGCTATCACTTGACCATGGTTTGCGGCACATCCGCCTTGATGGGGCTGCCGGGCGGCTGGTGGATGGCGGGAACCATTCCTACCGACATCACGCAATTCTACGGTCACATCCTCGCCTTGATGCAAAAGCTCATTTACCTTTATGGTTGGCCCGCCTTGACTAATGTCAACAACCAATTGGATGACGAATCGCTGAATATCATGACATTGTTTGTCGGTGCCATGATGGGTAACAAGTTGGCTGTCGAGGCTTTGACCAAAGTGGTGACGCAAGTGTCGAAGAACGCCAGCATCAAGATTTCGGAAACTGTTTTGGCACAATATACCGTAAAGATAGCTCAATGGATTGGCATCAACATGACCAAGGAAGGCTTCGCCAAAGGTGTGGGGAAGGTGCTGCCTTTGGTGGGGGCGCCCATCTCGGCAACCATCACTTACTATACCTTCCGTCCCATGGCGCGCCGACTGAAAAAGCATCTTGACGAATTGTATGACATGCGTCACGAAGGCTTATGACCGACCGTCTCACACCCGAACAACGCCATGCAGTGATGGCGGCCATCCACGGCAAAGGCACAAAGCCCGAAGTGATAGTGCGCCGTTTCCTGTGGCATCGTGGCTATCGTTATCGTCTCAACCACAAGTTTTTGCCCGGCAAACCCGATGTGGTGTTGCGTAAATACCGCACCTGTATCTTCATCAATGGCTGTTTCTGGCATGGTCACGAAGGGTGCAAACTTTACTCTGTTCCGAAGACTAACACTGAGTTTTGGCAAAAGAAAGTTCAGCGGAACAAGGAACGCGATGCCAAAGTACTGAAACAGATAACGGAAATGGGGTGGCATAGCATCGTTATCTGGGAATGCCAACTGAAACCTAACTGCCGAGAGACTACACTCCAATATCTCGATTACACCCTTAACCTTTTCTTTCTCCGCGACCAACACCGAGTGGTAGATTATGAAATAGGGGAGGGATACGTTACTGAGGCGGCAGAAGATATTATGCCGTTTGAGTGAGTGTTATGTAAAAGAAAAACCCTAACTGATTGGAAATCAATTAGGGTTTGAAATGTTGGGGTAGCCCATAGCGGAATCATAAACCTTATTACGCTGAAATAGTTTTATTATTTAATATCATTGATATTCAATTAAATATCCGACAAATTATTAAATCTGATAATAGAATTATTACGCTATATTGCATTTCTTTCGGGCATTTTTACTATTTTTGCCCGAAACTAACACACACACATTTTCATTATGGAACGCATTACAATTCTCACCATCGGGACTTTCAAAGACGATGAAAACGATGGCAAAACAAAAAAGTCCACTAAACACACAAAGAAAACGAGTGGCATTGTAAGATTAAGATTCAGATTCTATGACAGTAAGAAAGCCGATTTCTCTTATAGGAGTGAAATTGTAGCCGACTTAAAGGATTTGGCAAAGTTCAACAATGATGGTACACTAAAAGCAGGGACGAAGATTTACGACCCTGTTTTGGTTAAACAGATTGCCAATGAAATTGACGCGATGAAAAGAGCCTATTCAGCAATGAAACAAGGCGGTTATGACATGACAAGCAAAGTGTTTAATGAAATGGTGTATAGGGAACTTCACCCCGAACAATCTGAGCCAAGCAAAATAGTCACTTTGTTGGAACGCTTAAACGCTTTCATTGAGGATTCATATAAACAAGGCGTTTGGGGTGAAAGCCGATACTCACTTTATAAACTTGTCGCCAAAGAGGTAGAGCGATTCTTGACCGTGAAAGGTAGAACCTCCATAACGCCCTCGGATTTCACCCCAAATGATGTAATGGAATATCGCCAATTCATCGTTGATGAATACAAGTATGTGAAGAAATGGCCAAAGTTATACGCAAACGAACCCTCAAGGCACATTCCTGATGAACCAAGAAACCAAAACACGGCTGCAACCCGCGTGAAACAATTAAAGTCGTTTTTCAGTGCTTTGGAAGATGCTGACGAAATCGCAAAGTCACCATTCCGCAAGTTGGGCAAAGATCGTGTAAAGATGGCCACAAAAGAACGCTACGACGAACCTGTTTTTCTCCATTTTGAGGAGTTTATGGCCGTGATGAATACCGATGTTCCCGAAAGCCACAGAGAAACAAAGGACGCTTTTTTGTTGCAATGTGCCTTTGGTTGCCGTGTGGCCGACTTTCAGAAACTTTCGATGGCCAATGTTGGCGTGGATAAAAACGGCATTCCATACATACATTATTTGCCGAATAAGACGAAAAAAGAGCAGCGCGACAATTCCGAAATCGAGACCCCGATAATCCGTTACGCTTTGGATATTGTAAAGAAATACAAGTTTGATTTCCACATTCTCCACTATGTGAGCGGGGAATGGGGGTACAATGCCAAAATCAAACAATTGTTGCAGATGTGCAAGATTGATAGGGAATGCAATGTTTACAGCGAGGAAATAGAGGATAACGAGTATAAACCTTTGTATGAGTTGGCCAGTAGTAAACTTTGCAGGAAAACCCATGTTGATATTATGAATAAAGCGCAAGTCAATCTTTATGCGGCTGGACTTCATCGAATTGGGTCTGATGCCGTAAACAGATACACGAAACTTGAATTGTCCGATAAATTCAAACTGATGTGTTTTGCCTTTGGGCAACCTGAGTACAAAGTGGATAAATCGTTGAATGTAATTGATTGAAGTTTTATGAGAAAAATGGATTATTTGGACACGTCTAAGTTTGCATATTTCACCATGGGAAATGGTAAACGCGGTATTAAAGGCCGCGTTTCTTTTTATTGAAAAGATAAACTATAAGTTGAAAAAAGGTTGAAAAAGGGTTGAAGAGGTTGATTATTTAATATGCTATATTTCATTATATTACTTTTGCATCAAATTTCATTAAAACAACAAAGACATGTTTAAGCAACCCACAACCCAACAGGCGGTTATTTCAATCCAGATGACCCCTGAACAATTCGAGAGAATAGAGAAAATGTTTGATTTAATTGCGGAGCGCACCAAACCCAAAGAAGAAAAGTATTTGACCATCAAACAAGTGGCGGAGCTGTTAGGAGTGACAGAACCGACACTTTGGAGATGGAACAAAGAGGGGATTCTTAAAAGGGTGAAAGTGGGCAACAAGGTCCGCTATAAAGAAAGCGATGTTAACAAGGTATTGGATGAGATGGCATGACTACAAAAGCAAAAGCAATATCCGAACCAATTGCCCATTATCGTGACTTTGATAACGATGTAAAGAAGGCAACGGTTATGCTATTGGAATGATTGAAGAATAAAACAACTATAAAATCCGAAATAAAATGAATAGCAACACAAACAACAATTTGTTTCCTGATTATTCAGAAGAAGACTTGAACCGATATGTTTTTGATGGCTTCATATATCTTTACGAAAAAGTTGATAGCATATTGGAAGAAAATGGCTATGTTGGAATACAAGATTATAGGTTAATCCAAGAATCACTTTTGGGAACAGCATGGGATGAACACATCATACAAATAAGAGATACCCCTTCTTATAAAATGGCATGGCATATCAATGATAAGGAAGACGGCCGGGTTTTCACACAAAAGGCGAAAATTTTTTGCAACAAGTTCCTCATCAAGGAAACCTTGAAATACAAATATTTTATAGGTACGAATGATGAGAAAAAAATACGGGAAAATGCTTGTGATCGTGTGAGTAAAGACTTTCCAATAGAACTTGTTCAAGAGATAGAGGACGATTTTTATGTTAAAGAATGTTGGAATAGCCGAAATGCTGAATTGCGATTTTTGTATATGGTACCAAACATGGTATATAATCTGTTTTCTTATTTGGTTAATGTCAATGGCATAGAATGGATAGAATTTATCTTGAATGACGCGAAGATGGACTATATTGAAGTGAGTCGTGGATGGGGAAAAAATGATAGCGACATGCTGATATATTTGGATTTATGTGCAGATAAGATAAAACTAATGAGTGATAAAATGATCCCTCAAAAGAAAACAGAATACGAAAGCAACGAAGAATTGCTGCGAATCTTTCACGGCGATGAAAGCAATATGCAAAAGTTTCTGAAAAACATCCAGGGTCTGAGTGGTGCGGCCATTGTACACCGTGTAAAGGCGGCTATTGAACAAAACATGATATATGCAGATGATGCCCAGACTCCGATGTATAACGCATTGAAAGCACTTGGTTATCCTGTTACCAGTTTGCAGAATTGGAATAAGGCTTTTTGTAGCAAAAAAAGAGTTTCGCTTATTGAATAGATTGTATCTTGGGCATGTCAAAGGAAAGCGAAGTGATGGCTATTCGTGAAGGCAGACAATGATCAGCGCACCATTAAATGGGACGAGTGATAGCCGTTCTAATAGTCAAGAAAACGATTGGAATAGCGTAAGTATGGCCGAAAAAAGCTATTGTGAGCAGAGACTATCGGCTGTTGGCATTACGGACGATGACAATCACCTAATTGGCGTTACTGCTTCCGACGGATTCCATGGAATAAATGAGTTCCGCTTTTTCACTTCCGACGAAAACGACAATCTTGTCATCAATTACCTTACGCCTAATGGGCGCATTCTCGAATACGAAGACAGATCCAAAAACGAAGGTCGCAGTATCCGGTCTTTTGTCAGGACCAGGCTGAAGAATCCCAAAGACCCAAAACAAAAGTATAAGCAGCCTATAGGAACCGAAACATTCCCTTTCTTTACGCCCAGGGCGATTGAAGCGTACAAGGCAAAGGAGAATGTCAATACTTTGTTCGTCGTGGAGGGTGAGATAAAGGCGTTCGTGTTGTCTAAGTTCGGCCTTTGTGCCATTGGCATCGGCGGTATCTACAACTTCACAGCCAAAGACAAGCTGGGACTGCATCCCGACTTGGCGGATTTCATTGAAAAAACCAGCCCAAGGGAAATAGTTGTCTTGCATGATGCCGATGCACTCCAACTGAAAGACTTTGAAGAAGCGAAGGAAGCTACCAGTCGGCCAAGACAGTTCTCGGAGTCATTGATTAGGTTCTATGACTATCTCAGGGAAACGAAGATATTTCAAGGCGATGTGTTTTACGAACATGTTTTACGCGATGTGGGAGGTAAAGGCATTGACGACTTGCTTTTCAACGGACAATGTGACCAAAAGAAATGCATTGCAGAGTTGCAAGCAGTAAGGAAAAGCGCACAAGGCACTTACATTGCCGTAGAGAAAATCACGGGAACAAGCCAGATACGGAAATACTTTGGCCTGGATAGCGTCAGGTCGTTTTACAACCGTTACCAAGAAGACATAGGCGATCGGGAATGGACGTACAACCACACGCGATACTATCGTGACGACATGGGCAAGATCAGGCCTGCCTTTTCCGAAGACCTGAACAGATACATGATGGTCGGGCCTGATTTGTATAAACTGACCATTGACGACTTGGGGAACCTGTTGTTGACAAAATGGTCTAAACAACGGCTTGATGCAGACTTCTCCAACCCGAAAGAGTTCATTCGGCAAATCCCTAAATATGACGGCTTCGCATACGAGCCTGAAAATGATCCGGAGAAATATAATCCTGCCCCGCGATATGAAAAAATGGGCTTCCATTCGGTGCTTTACAACAGGTTCGCCAAGCTTACCCATGTCCCAAAAGAGGGGAGATGGGATAATGTCAACAAGGTGTTGCACCATATTTTCGACTATCCGAATAATGACGGGGAAACGCTTTATGAGATGGCGTTGGATTATTTCCAATTGTTATTTACCAATCCGAAACAAAGATTGCCTATTTTGTGTTTGGTGAGTTGGGAGCAAAAGACGGGAAAATCAACGTTGCTGCATTTCCTGAGTTCCATTTTCCAGGAAAACGCGGTGTGCATGGACACGGTTAGGCTAAACAACAAATTCAACGCCATGTTGGAAGGGAAGGAGCTGGTGCTTGTTGACGAAGCTGCTGCCATTGACTTGAACTCCGTTGACTTTATGAAGATGGCCACCACTGCAGACGAATTGCCCTATGAGCCCAAAGGGAAAGACGCGAGAAGGGGAAAGTGCTTCGCAAAGTTTGTCCTATGTACGAATAATGAGACGGGATTTGCACCGCTTACATCGGCCGACACACGTTTTTGGGTGATAAAGGTCTCTCCTTTTGAGGGTGCAGAAGATACTGAGATTGAGGAAAAAATGAAGGCCGAGATTCCTGCGTTTCTCCATTACCTGAAGAACCGCAAACTACACTATCCCAAGGTTGGTCGTCTCTATTTTGATGACAGTCTTTTCCGCACTCCGGCATTGAACGCAGTAATTGAAACGAGTGAGACACCTCTGGTTAAGAACGTCAAGGATGTGCTGCTGACCCAATTTTTCACGCTGAATCAAACGGTCGTCAGATTGTCTGTAGAAGTGTTGTTCGAACTAACGAAGAGACAGACAAAAGAAGCCGATAAATCCGAAGTCAGAAGATACTTGAACGATGCCGTTAAGAAAGGACTTTTGGCCAAAGGTGAGAATACCACTTTTGTGTATTTTGATGGTAAGGAAACGCAACAAGGCAAGTCAAGGATTTATATCTTCCATGCCAAGAATTGGCTCAATGAAGAGGACTACGATGAATTGATGAGACAGATTGAAGAACGGGAACATGAAAACTCAAATTTTTGATTTTGTTTGTGGATTTGTGGAAATTGTGGATGTTGCTATTATTCAATGAATTATAAATCCACATTTTCTATCCACAAGTGGATAATGTGGAAAACGCTGAAAGTAAGGACGTTAAGTAATACCAGAAAATCACTTGTGGATATTGTGGATAAAATAGGCTGTTATAAAACGCTGTAAATGATGCGTTTCCACAAATCCACAAAAACCACAGTATTAATACGTGTCTTACAATTACGTATGCGATGACATTTTCCGAAGAAAAACTGCCATTTTCATCTGTTTATCTGCCCTTTAGTTCTGCCCTTTCATTCTTGGTCGGCTTTTTCTCCTAGCATGTAATGCGTCTTTATTTTTTTCTCTTCCCTCAAATTTGAATTGCCCACCATTTAA
>CALBNP010000130.1 GCA_937896505.1 uncultured Bacteroidales bacterium
TGACTCTAGCCACTGAGATTTACTACTCAGGCTACAATCCCTACACTTTGGAACCTGTTTTCGTGCCCAAGACCAAAGACGAAAAACTGGCCCAGCAACGCTTCTTTTTCTGGTACAAGCCCGAAAACCGCGATTGGGTGAAAAACAGTTTGCACCGCATGGGTCATACCGATTGGATAAAAAGGCTATTTGGAAAGTAAAAAGTTGTAATTTTGCCCAATATTATTTTGGATACACAAAACAATCATAAAATGAACAAAAAACACATTTTCGGAGCAGCAATGCTCATCGTGACCATGGTTTTCGCTGGCTGCGGCAACAAGAACCAGAAACAAGAAGAAGTGAAACCTGAAGACGAGACTACGGCTGAAGTGAAGCAAGTCAAGCGTTTGCTCATCATCGTTGACCCGCAAATCGACTTCACCACGGGCAGCTTAGCCGTCGCTAACGGTCCTAAAGCCATGGAAACCTTAGCTGAAGCCTTGAAAAGCAATGCCATCGACAACTATAGTCACATCGTCGTTACCCAAGACTTCCATCCTGCCAACCACAGCTCGTTTGCCGAAAATGGCGGCACATGGCCAGCCCACTGCGTACAAGGCACAGAAGGTGTCAACGTCTATCCTAATCTACAAGAGGCCCTCGATGGCCTTGACATGAAGGTTGAATACCTCCACAAGGGCAACATCGCTGAAAAGGAAGAATACTCCATCCTTCAAAATGAAGAAAGCGGAGCGCGCGTCAGAGAAATAACCAAATCCGATGGTTTCACTGGCATCGACATTTGCGGCATCGCTTCCGACTATTGCGTCTATGAAACGCTGAAAGACCTTCTCGAATTCTATCCTGCCGAAAATGTTCGCGTTGTCACCAACTGCATTGCTGCCGTCGATGAAAACAGCAGCCCACTGCCTGCTTTCATGAAAGAACAAGGCATTGAAGCCATTGTATTCTGATGTCAAAATTCAAAGATTTCTGCACACGCAAAGGCGTTGACACGACTTGGAAAGCCTATTTCGTCGATGCCTTGGGCGCGATGGCTTTAGGTCTGTTCGCCTCTTTGCTCATCGGAACGATTTTCCAGACCATTGGCGACAAGACCAACATCGAGGTTTTCGCCACCATTGCCAAATATGCCAAGCAAGCCACTGGCGCCGCCATTGCCGTCGCCATAGCTTACACCTTGGGGTGCAAAGGCTTGGTGCTTTTCAGCGCCATTGCCGTTGGCATTGCGGGAAACGAATTGGGCGGCCCAATGGGTGCTTACATTGCCGTCATCGTGGCCATCGAATTGGGCAAAATGGTCTATAAAGAGACGCAAGTCGATATTTTGGTAACGCCAGCAACGGTCATCATCAGCGGTGTGCTGATTGCCTTTGCCATCGGTCCGGCTATCAATGCCGTAATGACTGCCTTGGGTGCTTTCATCGAAAAAGCCACCGTGATGCAGCCATTCCTGATGGGCATCATCGTTTCGGTGGTCATCGGCATGGTGCTCACCTTGCCCATCAGTTCGGCTGCCATTTGCCTTGCCATTGGCTTGGGCGGACTGGCTGGCGGTGCGGCCACGGCAGGTTGCTGCGCACAAATGATTGGCTTTGCCGTGATTAGCTTCCGCGAAAACCGTTGGGGCGGACTCGTTGCACAAGGCTTAGGCACTTCCATGCTGCAAATGGGCAATATCGTCAAGAACCCGCGCATCTGGATTCCGCCGACTTTGGCTGCCGCCATCACGGGGCCGATTTCAACCTGTGTCTTTCATTTGCAAAACATTCCTATCGGTGCCGGCATGGGCACATGCGGCTTGGTCGGTCCTATCGGCATCTATACCGCCATGCCCGAAGGTGGCATGAACATGTGGTTAGGCATGTTGCTCGTGTGCTTCGTCTTGCCCGCAGTTTTATCCCTGATTTTCAGCGAAATATTACGAAAAATCGGATGGATTAAGTTTGGTGACATGAAGATTGACTGCTGATTTATCCGCCATGCCCACAAAACCGCTTACATCCGACCAAGTCCTCGACAAAATGGCGAAATATTGCGCCTATCAGGAACGTTGCATCAAAGATGTGACGGACAAACTGAAGACTTTCGACATTCCCGAAAGCGACAAAAAGGAAATCCTTGATTATCTCATCGAAAACCGTTTCGTTAATGACGAACGTTTTGCACGCAGTTTCGTAAGGGGAAAAATCAACCAAAGCGGCTGGGGCGTGAACAAAATCCGATTCAACCTGAAACGAAAAGGCATTGCCGACGAACTCATCAGCAATGCCCTTTCGGAATATGATGGCGACCTCTACCGCCAGAAGTTAGAGCAAATCCTCAAAACCAAGAAAGTGAATGCCACAACGCCTTTCGAGGCCAAACGGAAACTGGCTGCCTACGCCATTCAAAAAGGCTTTGAACCAAGTCTGGTTTGGGAAGTGCTGAAAGAAATCATTCAATAATTACATTTCGCCACCACCGCCGCTGTTGTCCTCGCTGCCTTGACGTGCTGCACTTTCAAGTTCCATCTTGCCGAAGCGGAAGGTCAGACCGACGCTGATGCTACGCATGTTGAACTTGTTGTCGCTTGTCGAGTGGATGTAAGGGCTTTCGTTGGTCTGTCCCCATCTGGCGGAATTCAGCAAGTCCTGAGCATTGACGAAAACCGACATTTTCTTGTCGAAGAAATCGGCACGCAGACCGCAGTCGATGCCATAGCGGGCCTTGCGTGTGGAATAAAGACCTTGAGTTGGCGAATTGTAACGTGCAGAAGCATGAACTTCAAGTTTGTTCCAAAGTTTCGTCCAGAAATTCAGGCGGAAGCTGTAGGACCACATACTGGAATGGACCTCATGGTGCTTATGCAGCAAATCGTCATAAGAAGTGTTGATGGTCGAATTAAACACATTGGCATAGAAACGCAAGTTCAGCATGGCATTCGGCCGATACATCATATTGAATTCGGCACCGGCATTTGATGATTTGCCCACATTGACAGGATAACTGAAAGGCACTTCATAATCATACAAAGGAAAATAAGTTTGCGTGACCATTATCTGGTTGATTTCGTTCGACTTACCACGATAATAACCCGACAAGCCAATGGAGCCGAAGCTGTTCCAATATTTGGTCCAGCCAATCTCAAACGAATTGGTGAAAACCGGAATCAGTTCAGGATTGCCCTGGCTGAACGATTCTTCTTCAAATTCATAGAATGTGCTCAGTTGGGAAGCCGATGGGTTGGAAATGCGACGTGTGTAATTCAACTTGAAGTTGTGCATCGACTTGGTACGGTAAGAAAGATGCAACGACGGACGCACATTGAAGAAATGGATGGTGGTGTCAGGCACATTCTGATTGGTTTCGCTGTAGGCGATTCCCGTCATCTCATGGCAGAAGCGGATGCCCGGCTTGACGGTAAATCCGCCAAACTTATGCTGCAAAGTGATAAAAGCCTCGTTTTCCCATTCGTAACCCTTTGTGTTATAGGTGCGCCATAAATCGTGAACATATTCATTGTCCGACAAAGTATCATAAACGATGTGCGACCTTTCAGGGTCGTATGACGATGAATAGCCAACCGAAATCTCACCATCTTTTGAATAAGGACGGTTGTAGATGATTTCGCCTTCAACGCCCGTATTCGATGAACCATTATTCCATTGAATGCTACGCAATCTTTCAAAAGGAGTTGTGTATAATCTGTCTGTACCTTGCTTGCTGTTGAAACCAAAAGTATTGGCATTCACGCTGACTGAAAGGTTATGTCCCTCATTGTCAAACTTATGCTGATAATACAAGCCGCCCATGGCAAACATGTGGGTATTGCGTGACATCGTGTTGTCTAAATAATTGTAACTACCTGGATTATCAACAAATTCCTGACGGAATGAACTTCCCCAAGAGGTATCAACCGACATTGAAGGAAAGCAGTTGCCCCAGAACGACAATTCGTTCATGCTGTCGATTTCGTAAGTAAGATTTAAATACACACCACCGCTATAACTCCTTGAAATGCTATTGTTCTCATCAATCTTATGGCTAATGGTGTCCCAAGCATTGTTATCGTTTGGCTGGCCAATCCACTGGTCGCTATTGAAGAAATACTTGTTTCTCGAATAATTGAAATTGGCGTATGCGTTGATGGTGAGCTTGTCATTCTGCCAAACGTATGACAGCCACGGACTTACAAAAGGTTTCGTGGAGGCATTCACGCCGAAGCTAAAGAACTCGTTTTTCTGCACTTTCGCATTGGTCACAATGTTGATGATGCCGTCGGCCTTTGAACCGTAACGCGCCGAAGGATTGGTGATGACCTCCACGCGGTCGATGCTGTTGGCAGGCAAAGTCTGGAGATAAGTCTTCAGGTTTTCCTCGTTCATGTGCGAAGGCTTGTCGTTGATCCAAACCTCGACGCTTGACGTGCCGCGCAAGGTGACATTGCCTTCCACATCCACTTCGACACCAGGCGCATTCTGCAAGGCATCGGAAGCCGTACCCGTCTGAATGCTTGGGTCTTCCGCTACGTTATACATCGACTTTTCGCCCTCGACGGCAAAGAGCGGGCGCTTCTCCGAAATCACCACCTCGCTCAGCGTGGTAGAGCCTTCTTTCATCTTCAGCTTGCCCAAATCGACATTTCCATTTACCTCAAGCATTTGTTCGTAAGTCTGATAGCCGATGGCGGAAACCTTCAGGTTATAGTTGCCACGCGGAACGCCTTGAAGCGCAAACGCGCCTTTATCGTCGGAAGCAGCGCCACTCACGAAAACACTGTCGGTCTGACGGAACAAACCCACATTGACAAAAGGAATTCCTTTCCCACTATTTTCATCTACAATAGTACCGGAAATCTTGTTTTGGGCAAAACTCACAGAGAAAACGCTCATCAGGAGAGCAAGAAAAAACATTTTCTTCATTATTCGAAATTTTGAGTTGCAAAAGTAAGTAAACTTAACTGAAAGTCAAGGCAATTATTGTATTCTGGCAAAAACTTTCACCGAACCGATTTGCTTGGCTTCCAACACGCCCATATTTTCCAAAAACTGCGCCAAAATGGAGTATTCACACGAAAAAAATGTCAATTCAATACCAATTCCATTTCACGGCACTAAAACCTTCTATCTCAACCACTCATTCAGCTTATCCTTGATTTCCTGCTGCGTAGCTGCATCGAAATTGGCAATCTTGGTGCCGTGCCCGCCGCCAGGCAAGACATAGCGCA
>CALBNP010000131.1 GCA_937896505.1 uncultured Bacteroidales bacterium
GCCGTGGCATGACTTTCAGCGAGGTGCGCGAATATGAGTTCGGCGACGACATCCGTAACATCGACTGGAACGTTACCGCTCGTTTTAACCGTCCTTTCGTCAAGATTTTCGAGGAAGAGCGTGAGATGACGGTGATGCTGCTCATCGACGTTTCTGGCTCCAACGACTTCGGCTCACTCTCGCAGTCGAAGCGCGACCTTACGGCAGAGTTGGCCGCTGTGTTGGCTTTCTCGGCCATCCAAAACAACGATAAGGTGGGCGTCATCTTCTTCAGCAGCAAGGTGGAGAAGTTCATCCCGCCCAAGAAAGGTAGTTCGCACATCTTGCGCATCATCCGCGAGATTGTGGATTTCCAGCCTACCGAACGCGGCACCGACCTTGGCGAAGGCCTGCGCTATCTCACTTCGGCCATCAAGCGCCGCACTACGGCTTTCCTCATCTCCGACTTCATGACCGACAAGAATTTCGAGAAGGAAATGCAGATTGCCGCCAACAAGCACGACCTCGTCGCTTTGCGTATCACCGACCGTCGCGAGATGGACATCCCGCGCATCGGACTCGTCAAATTCCGTGATGGCGAGACGGGCAAGGACCTTTGGGTGGATACTTCAAGTCGCGCCTGGAACGAAGCCTACAAGGATATGATTCAGTATAAATCGGCCGAACTGAACCGCTGCTTCAGCATGCATGGCATCGACAATGCACTGATTTATACCGATGAAGACTATGTGAAACCATTGATGCAACTTTTCAAGAAAAGGGAATCAAGAAGATGAAAAGATATTTTTTGCTTTTTGTAGCAGCGCTGATGCTGACCATGATGGCCAAGGCGCAAGAGGTGGAAGTGACAGGCAAGGTGGAGAACGAGAAAGTGTCTGTCGGCAAGCCTTTCACGCTCGACCTCACCATGAAGGCGCCTTACGGCTATTTCGTGGAATGGAATGAGTTTGTCGGCGATACGCTTTCAAGTCAAATTGACATCATCAAACGGGGCAACGTGGAACGCACCGCCGATGCCGACAGCAACATCATCATTCAGCAACAGCTCACCTTGATGACTTTCGATACGGGTGTCGTCCAACTGCCTGCCGTGGGTCTTGACTATGCGCCTTCGTTCGACGACCCAATCCGACTTAAGGCCTACACCGAACCCGTTGATTTGTACTCCAATACGATAACTGTTGATACTATCCAAGCCTATCGCCCCATCGTCCCGCCTGTGGCTGCACCAATCCGCATGAAAGATGTCTTCCCGTGGATTTTGGGCCTCTTGCTGCTGGCACTGATTGGATTCGGCATCTGGTTCTTCCTGAAACGCCGCAAGCCAAAAGTCGATGAAAACGGCAACGTCGTGAAAGGCCCTGTCATCCCGCCTTATACCAAGGCCATCGACAGTCTTGAGAACTTGCGTCAGCAGAAACTGTGGCAAGCAGGAAAGACGAAGGAATACTATTCTTCGTTGACCGACATCGCACGCGAATACATTGAAGGTCAGTTCGATGTGAATGCAGTGGAAATGACTACCGACGACATCCTCGAAGAAATCAAGCCGCTGAAATTCAATGATGAAGTGTTTGCCAAGTTTAAGGATACCATGGAACTCGCCGACTTGGTGAAGTTTGCGAAATATGCAGCCTCGAACCTCGAAAACGATATCGCCATGAACAACATGACCGATTTCGTCAACGAGAGTTATGCGCATTATCGCGACATGAAGGCAAAGGAGGAAATGATTGAGGCCAACAAGAAAGCCGCTGAAAGAGAGATGAAAGTGGAAAGTGGAAAACGGAAAGCTCAAAGCTCAGAGTTCAAAGCTCAAAGTTCAGAGTTCAAAGCTCAAAGTTCAGAGTTCAAAGCTCAAAGTTCAGAAGGAGGTATGCAATGATGTATGAGAATATCGAATTTGCCAATCCTAACCTACTGTGGCTCTTGATGATAGTTCCGGCTGCCATCGTTTGGTATGTGTTGCGTCATAAGAAACAAGAAGCTTCGGTGCGTTTCTCCGACTTGAGCGGTTTCGCAAAGCTGCCCAAAACCTGGAAAGCCTATCTCCGCCATCTGCTTTTCGCCTTGAAGGTGGCCGCTTTGGCCTTGCTCATTGTGGCTTTGGCGCGTCCGCAAAGCTCCTTGACCAACAAGAAATCGAATATTGAAGGCATTGATATCGTCATGGCTATGGACGTTTCGGGTTCCATGCTGGCCCGCGACCTGAAGCCCGACCGCCTCACAGCCGCCAAGGAAGTAGCTTCTGAATTTGTGGAAGGCCGCCCTGGCGACCGCATGGGTCTGGTCATCTTCTCGGGCGAGTCGTTTACGCAAGTGCCATTGACCACCGACCACGGTGTGATGCTCAATATGCTTGCCGAAATGAAAAACGGCCTTATCGACGATGGTACTGCCATCGGCGATGGCTTGGCGACGGCCATCAGCCGTCTCAAGGACAGCGATGCCATCTCGAAGGTCATCATCTTGCTGACTGATGGTATCAATAACTCTGGCTCCGTCGATCCTTACACCGCTGCCGAAATGGCCAAACTGTTTGGCATCCGCGTCTATACCATCGGCGTGGGCTCATACGGCACCGCACCTTATCCCGTGCAAACGCCTTTCGGAACCCAGATTCAGCAGATGAAGGTGGAAATTGACGAGAAACTGTTGCAAAACATCGCTAATAGTACAGACGGAAAGTATTTCCGTGCCACATCCACCCAGAAACTTGATGAGGTGTATCAGGAAATCGACAAGCTGGAACGTTCGAAGATCGAAGTCACCGAGTTCAGCCGCCTGCACGAAGAATTTTATCCTCTGGTGGCGTGGGCTTTGGCATTACTCTTGCTTGAGTTCCTGCTGCGTAAAACCATTTTCAGAACTATAACGGATTGATGCTATGGAAAATGTATTGAGATTTGAACATCCGGAATATCTCTACGGACTGATTGCCATTCCGTTACTGATTATCATTTATGTGCTTCTCCGTTTGAGGCAAAAGAAACAATTTGAGCGTTTTGCAAGTCTTGGAATGCGTAAATATCTGGTTCCGACCTATTCGAGCCGTCGCGCCAATTTCAAGTTTGTCGTCTTCTTGCTGATGGTTTCGTGTCTTTTCTTGGCTTTGGCCAACCTCCAGAGCGGCTCGAAGATGGAAGAGGTGAAACGCGAAGGTATCGACTTGTACATCGCCGTTGACGTGTCGAACTCGATGAATGCCGAAGACATTGTCCCCAGCCGTTTGGAACGCTCAAAGCAATCCATCAACAAACTGATTGCTGACTTGCGTGGCGACCGCATCGGTGTCATCGTGTTTGCCGACAAGGCTTTCGTCCAGTTGCCTATCACTACTGACTATTCGGCCGCCAAGATGTTCCTCTCGACGGTCAACACGAGTTTGGTGGCATCGCAAGGAACAGCCATTGCTGAGGCTATCAACTTGGCAGTCAAGTCGTTTTCCGAAGAAGAACGCAGTAAGGCCATTGTCATCATTTCCGATGGCGAAGACCACGAAAACGATGCGGCGGTAAAGGCCGCGCAGGAAGCGGCGAAGATGGGCATCCGTGTCTATACGATTGGTATGGGCTTGGCCGATGGCGCTCCTATTCCTGAGTATAACCAATACGGTCACCAGATTGGCTATCGCAAAGACAACCAAGGCAATACCATCATCACGAAGCTCGATGAACAGATGCTGCAGAAGATTGCCAATGCAGGCAATGGCGTATATGTGCGTGCCAGCAATTCCAACGTGGGCCTTGAAAAAATCTATTCCGATATCAACCAGATGGATAAGTCGGAAATCGAAACCATGGTTTTCACCGACTACGAAGACCAGTTCCAATGGTTTGTGGCCGCCGCCATCATCTTGCTTCTGATTGAAATTTTCGTTTCGTCGGGCAAGAAAGAGTGGGAGAGGAAGTTTAACATTTTTGAGAAAAAAGATGAAGACATTCAGTAAATACATATTGGCCTTGTCGTTGGTTCTCGCAACGGTTTGCGCTTCGGCCCAAACCGATGTGAAGCTGTTACGCAAAGGCAACCGACAATACAAGAAAGGCAATTTCACCGAAGCCGAGGTGCAATACAAGAAGGCTTTGGATGCTCGCCCCAACAATGCCAACGCACAGTTTAACATCGGTGATGCGCTTTTCGGACAGGAAGAATACGATGCGGCATACGCGGCATTCGAGAAGGTGATAGAGATGACACCTGATGCCAAATTGAAGGCGAATGCCGTTTTTAACATGGGAAATTGCCTCTTGGCTCAAGATAAGTTCTACGATGCCTTTAATATATATAAGGTGTCGCTGAAGCTGAATCCCGATAACGAGGATGCGCTCTATAACCTCGAATATTGCCGTGCCCATTTGGTGAAGAGCCACATCTATGTGGATCCTAACATTCAGCACGGAACCGTTGAGGCCTCTGAAAAGGTGGCTTTCAATGGCCAACGCGTCAAGTTGTCGTCAAAGGCTGATGAGGATTTCGCCTTGTCGTCATATATCGTGGTCCGCGCCGATAACACGCAAGTGCAGGTGGAAGTGCAGGGTAGCAGCTTCGTCATGCCTAAGTTCGATGTCATCGTAACGGCCGAGTTTAAGCAAGCGCATACTATCGAGGCTGAAAACGACATCCCTCATGGAAAGGTGATGGCGGATAGACCAAAGGCCATTGAAGGCCAAACGGTTGCGCTGAGTGCCGAACCGGAAGATGGTTTCATGGTGGAACGCTATACGGTGTATAGGAAAGACAACCGGAACGATACGATTCAAGTGAATGACACGGTATTCCAGATGCCCGACTACGATGTCGTGGTGACAGCCAAGTTCTGCACTTCGCTGCATGTGCATGTCGATAAGTGCGAAAACGGAGCCATTCAGGTTTCCGACAGCCTCGCCATTCCCGGACAGAACATCGCTGTGATAGTGAAACCCAACAAGGGCTTCCAGTTGGACGACCTGCTTGTGGTGAGCGATGCTGACCCTAACATGGGCGCACCCGTCAGCGACGAAAACATCTTCCAGATGCCTGAAACCAATGTCACTTTGAAGGCAAATTTCGTTGAGGCTACCAATTATTATAAGGTGCAAGCCGATACGACTCTTAGAGGTGGTCATGTGTTGCTCGACCAAGAGGATGCAACACGCCGTGAGACGGTTGCTTTGCGCAATGCTCCCGAACCAGGCTATAAGTTCAAGGAATACCAGATTCACCAAGTGGGCGACACTGCCATTAAGGTGATGCCTCAAGGTAATTTCTTCACCATGCCTGATTTCGATGTCGAGGTGACTGCCGTGTTCGAAAAGGACGAAAGTCAAGACCAGCAGCAACAACAGCAGCAGCAACAGCAACAAGAGGAACAACAGCAAGACCAGCAACAGGATCAGCAGCAACAGCAACAAAATCAGCAAGACCAACAACAGCAGCAACAACAGAATCAGCAGCAGCAAAACCAGGAAATGTCGAAGGAAGATGCCCAAAGAATGCTCGATGCTCTGGAGAACCAGGAAAAGAAGACGATGGAAAAGGTGAACGAGCAGAAGGTCAGACAGCAACCGAAACGAAGAAGCGAGAAGGATTGGTAATAGTAGAGACGCGCCATGGCGCGTCTCCAATGAATAAAATAGAGACGTGCCATGGCACGTCTCTACAATGCCCAAATAAATAAATGAAAATCAAGGAATAAAGAAATGCATAGAATGAAGAGATTGTTTTTGATTATTGGAATGTTATTGCCAATGTTGGCATCCGCCCAAGATCCAACCTTGAAAGTGTCAAGTCCGCGGCAGGTGTCGGTAGGGCAGAAGTTCCAGGTGGTCTTCGAAGCGAATGCCGATGGCAAGAATTTCGAAGCTCCATCCTTTGAAGGTTTTAACGTGGTGGGAGGACCTTTCCAGTCGTCGAGTTCGAGTTTCCAGATGGTGAACGGCTCGATGTCGCACAGCGTATCTAACACCTATACCTATGCGCTGATGGCCTACCAGGAAGGAACGTTCCATATCGGTTCGGCTTCGCTGACGGTGAAAGGCAACAAAGTCACGAGCCAGCCTTTCGATATCAAAGTGACGCCGGATAATGGCAGTAATGCCTCGTCGGGCAGTGGTGGCTCATCAAGTCAAGGTGGCCAACGCTCGAATACCGACGACCCGCAAGTCAGTGGTAAGGACTTGTTCCTCAAGGTGGTGCCTTCGAAGAAGTCTGTCTATCTCGGTGAACAGTTTGTGCTTACCTATAAACTTTATACCAAAGTGCCGGTGTCGTCGCTCTCAATCTCGAAAGCGCCTTCCTATCCAAGTGCTTGGACGAAAGACATCTCGTCAAATGCGGGCGGCTCGTTGCGCCAAACTTCCGAGTATGTCAATGGTATTGAATACACGGTAGCTGAAATCCAAAAGACGGTGCTGGTGCCGCAGCGGGCTGGCAAGTTCGTCATCGACCCGATGAGTGTCGAGTGCGTGGCGCAGATCGCTTCGCAGCGTAGCAACCAGCGCAGCATGGACCCGTTCGAGGCTTTCTTCAATGATCCGTTCTTTGGTCGCAGCTATACCAACGTGCAAAAGGAACTGTCGTCAGGTTCGTTGGGCATTGATGTGAAGCAGCTCCCAGCCGACAACAAGCCGGCTTCGTTTGCGGGTGCCGTTGGCAACTTTAATTTTGTTGCCGATATCGACAAGACCGAGCTGAAATCCAACGAGGCTTTCACGCTCACTTTTACCGTTTCGGGCAGTGGCAACATCGAGTTGCTCCAAATGCCAGAACCGGTGTTCCCTCCTGATTTCGAGGTATATGACCCAAAAATCGTCACCAATGTGGAAACCAACAACCAAGGCTTAGGTGGAACGAAGAAAGCCGAATATCTGGTCATTCCACGTCGTGCTGGCGATTTCATTTTGTCACCTGTCGAGTTTAGTTATTTCGATGCAAATGCAGGAAAATATGTCGCATTAAGTTCGCCACAATACGATATCCATGTGGAAAAGGGCGAAGGTGGCGAGCAGGAAGGCAATATCTATGCCTCGAACCAGGAAGGCATCAAGTATCTGGGTAGCGACATCCGTCACATCCATACGGGCGATTCCAACCTGAAGCCCGTCGGTTCGGCCTTCTTTGCTACGGCTCCTTATTTTGTTGCGCTTTTGGTGCTGCTCATCCTCTTCGTTGCAGCCTTGCTGCTCTCGAAGAAACGCGCGAAGGACAAGAACGATGTCGCTGGAATGCGCAACAAACGTGCTACTAAGGAAGCCAACAAACGTCTGAAGAATGCTTCCAAGTTCTTGAAAGACAAAGACCAAGACAAGTTCTACACCGAGATGTCGGCTGCCTTGTGGGGCTATATCGCTGACAAATGTGGCATCGAACAATCGAAGCTCTCGATGGATACGGTCAGCGAAGCCATGAAAGCCAAGAACGTACCCGACGATTTGGTGGCCGAGTTTGTTGACACGTTGAACAACTGTGAGTTCGCCCGTTTCGCACCAGGCGATGCCGAACAGAAGATGGAAGGCCTCTATCACAAGGGCCTCGATGTAATCACTCAAGCAGAAAGGAAATTGTAAAAATGAAAAGATACACCTTATTAATATTAATGGCCTTGAGCCTCGTCTCGGCCAAGTGCATTTTTGCACAAGACGACGCCCAGGTCTGGTTCAGCCAGGCCAATGCCGCCTATAACTCCGCCGCCTACGATTCGGCTTTGATGCTTTACAACCGTGTCGCCGTTGCAGGCCTTGAATCGTCAACGTTGTATTTCAACATGGGTGACGTGTATTACAAGATGCGCGAATATCCCATGGCTATCTATTGTTTCGAGAAGTCGTTGAAACTCGACCCGTCAAACGAAGACGCCCGTGTCAATCTGGAAATCGCCAATGCCGCTATCGTTGACAAGATCGACCCCGTCCCCCAGTCGTTTATCGCTCGCGGATGGAACAACCTGAAGGTCTGCTTCTCCGGCAATCAATGGGCAACCATTTCAATAGTGGCCTTCGCTTTGCTGCTTCTGGGTGCCTTCCTCTTCTTGCGGGCTTCCAAGACGGGCATAAGGAAATTGGGTTTCTTCGCCGGACTGTTGATGCTCGTCGTCTTTGCCTTTTCGGTGATTTTCTCTGCACAGCTGAAACGCGAATCGTTGAGGCAAGACCAAGCCATCATCATGACGCCTACCGTGACGGTGAAAAGTTCGCCCAACGATGCCAGCGTCGATTTGTTCGTGCTCCACGAAGGCTCGAAGGTGGCCATCATCGAAGAAGCCGACGGATGGAACAAAATCAAGATTGCCAATGGCAGCGTCGGGTGGCTCCCTGAGCAAACGATGCGCCCATTTTGAGGCAAAAACAAGGAAGGAAATCATTATTTTTGGGAAAAAATGAATTTTTTTGTCCGAAAATAAATTTCCTTTGATAGAATATCCTATATTTGCAGACTTATTATCTATAATGCATAATCGTATAAACGTTCATAAACAGGTATTTAATTAAATTTTTTGATATGAAAAGAAGATTTTTACCTCTCAGTTTACTTTTAGTAATCATGGTCTTAGGTCAGTCGATTGCTATCGCTGACAATGGCGGACATTATGTCCCACGCCCACAAGCATCCTCATCAGCCGAGGCTTATTTGAGTGACCTCCGCGTCAATCAACACACCGGCTTGATTGATCCAGCTTGTATGATTAAAGCTGCCCAAGCTTCCAACGCTAAGGACGAAGCTGACCTCTATTGGCTCAGCATGGGCCCTGACAACATGGGTGGCCAAACCACTGCTGTCATCTACGACAACAGACCGAACCAAAGCGGTAACCCTAGCGGTGTGATGTACATCGGCTCGAAGGGCGGCGGTGTTTACAAAACGTATAACCATGGCATCACCTGGCACCAAGTCGGTGGCATGAACCTGATGGTCAGCTGCATGGAACAAGATCAGAATGGTGTCATCTATGTCGGTACTGGCGACTGCGGCAATGCTGCTACCTACAACGGCCTTAGCCAACAGTCATACGGTAATAGCTTCGTCGGCTCTGGCATTTACAAACTCGTCAACGACGAGTTCGTGCAAATCGAAAGCACCAAACCATCGGCTAACGAAGTCGGCGAATGGAGCTTTATCAACGACATCGCTATCAACGGCAACACCCTGTTTGCCGCTACCAATGCCGGCCTGAAATATTTCGACGCCGCCAACAACACATGGAATTTGATCCAAGAAGGTCGTGCCGACGAGGTCGCCATCGCTTCCAATGGCACTATCATCGCCTCTATCGATGGCAAGATCTTCATCGGCTCCGTCAATGATATGGTTTGCCACTCAGCTAATACCGTGACCTACGACGATGACAATAACATCATCGCTATCCCTACCGCTACGGGCCTTCTCGATATTGCGGTTGCTCCAACAGATGCCAATGTCATCTACGCTTCAATAGTCATCACTGACGGTACTTGCGGCGGTATCTACGTCAGCCGTAATGGCGGCCAAACTTGGACTGTCGCTATGCCTATCCCAACTTCCAACTTCGGTCATAACGTCTATGGCTCCTACGGCCTTAACAACCACTGCATTACCGTTGACCCAGAAGATGCCAACATCCTTTATGTTTGCGGCTACAACCTCTGGAAACTGGTCGCCCCTAATAATCTCACAGGCTTCTATACAACTCAACAGATTACTGATGGCACCAGCTCGAAGATAACCGAAGACAATTTCCTGCATGTCGGTTTGCACACCCTGGTGTTCAATCCTTATAACAACAACGAATTCATGGTTGGTACCGATGGCGGTGCCTTCAAATGCACCAAGTCAGGCAACGTTTACAGTTTCTACAACTGCAACCGCAACTATGTCACCACACGCATGTTCGCTGTCGGCGTTTCAGGCGAAGCCTGCCGCATTATGGGCGGTGGCCTTGACCACGGCACAGTGATGATTGAAGGCGACGAAACCCTCAATAGCATGAACCACGGCTATTGGATTAACCCAACAGGCGACAACTACGGCATGTTCTCCGAGGCTTCACAAGCTGGCAATTGCGCTTTCTCGATGATCAATCCCTACACCATCTTCGCTACCTATAAGAATGGTAAGATTGCCCGTTCAGAAACCTCTGGCTACGACTGGGTCTCCACTAACTTCCTCGAAAACATCAGCATCCCTGAATCGTCGTTCCGTCTTGCCTTCTTGATGTATGAAGACTATGAAGACGAAAACAACCCTGCCAGCGTGTGGTTCAAGAACGAAGGTAAGGTAATGCTTGCTGCTGGCACTCCAATCCAGCTCATCTCAAACAACCACTATCCTTTCTGGCACATCCTCGAAAGCGCACTCGTCATCGGCGACTCCATCCAGGTCCAAGACCCAATCAGCTCCAGAATGTTCATCGCCTACAAGGACGAACTCCAAATGACTTATGGCGCCTTGAACTTCGCTGCCGCTCCTAAGTGGTATAAAGTGTCAAACAAGTCTGTCGGCTTCGACGGCGAACCTCTCAGCATGGCCTATTCCAACGATTGCGACCACATGTTTGTGGGCTTCAAGAATGGCAACTTCGTCCGTATCTCCGGCATCAACTCCATCGACTTCGATATCGCCCTCGACGATTCTTTGGCACCTCAACACACTACCGCCATCACCCTGCCTATCGATGGCCAATGCGTGACCTCAGTCTCTGTCGACCCACGTGATGCCAACAACGTCGTCGTCACCCTCGGCAACTATGGCAACCAGAATTATGTGCTCTATTCAACCAACGCTTTGGATGACGAACCTACCTTCACTTCGATGCAAGGCAACCTGCCTCTGATGCCTGTCTATTCTTCAGTCATCGAAATGGAAACTGGCCACGTGATTCTCGGTACCGAACACGGTATCTTCATGACCGATGCCATCGGTAACACCAATTGGAAGGCTGCTGGCCATGCCATGGGCGATGTGCCTGTCATGCAACTCAAGCAACAAGTGATGGAAAGAGCTATGGATTCGGTCGTCCATATCATCATCGAAGAAACTCCTCATGGCACCGACACCCTCTTCGATATCGATTATTATCCTGGCGTCACCAACACAGGTCTCATCTATGCCGCTACCTATGGCCGTGGATTGTTCCGCTGCGAAAACTACAAGAAGAACAGCGCTGCCGGTGTTGAAGAAAACGACGCCGTTGCCAGCATTTCCCTGAATGTCTATCCTAACCCAGTGCGTGAGCAAGCTACCGTCAACTTCGAAGGTAATGGCGAAGCCGTTACCTATCAGGTTTACGACATGATGGGCCGCCTCGTGACGAGCTGCAACGTCGGACGCCTGGGCGAAGGCTCTCAACAACTGAAAGTGGACACAAGCAACCTCAGCTCAGGTACCTACATCCTGCGCCTCAACCAAGGCGCTAGCAGCAAGAGCGTGAAATTCTTGGTGTACTAATAGGGTAAGCATATTTTCCTTATCGCAGGGATGCAGAAATGCATCCCTGCTTTTTTTATGTTATCTTTGTCTTGATTATTATAGACGCGGTAGGGTAGAGACGTGCCATGGCGCGTCTCTACATGTAAAACGCCCACCCTATACCCGCTCCCTACTTCGCCCAATACTCGCTCAATGTTCGCTCAATGCTCGCCCAATCTAAGGATTGGATGAGCAGTGCATCAGGTCTGGAAAAACAATGTCGCAAATACGGAGAAGGTAGAGACGCGTCATGGCGCGTCTCGGCGTAATCTCTGCGTTTCGCTGTAGAGACGTAGCGCGCTACGTCTCTTTTTTTATGATATTGGAAACGCTGTTGTAGTAGAGACGCGCCATGGCACGTCTCATAAAACGGCATGATTCCATCCAACAGAGACGCGCCATGGCGCGTCTCTACAAAACCACCATAAAACATAAAATCAGATTCTGTTTTGATTTATGTGAAACAAATAACAATGTCATTTCGACCGCAGGGAAGAAATCTATTGTTATTTGGTTCATAGGAGGAAAACATACTCTTTCTTGCAAAGGCTTGCCAACGAATAGATATCCTCCTTCGTCGGTATGACATTCGTTGGCAAGTCTTTGCTGTTGGACGAAATACCCTTCTTCGTCGGTATGACATAGGCTTTTTTTGAAAAATCAAAACAGACACTCAAAATTTTTCAAAAAAAATGCAAAAACGACTAAGGGTAAAACCGAAGTTATTAGTCATAAGAGTGTATTACATGTAAAACTCTAGAGATTTAGTTCATGATAAATCTTTCAAATCGCGGAAATCTCGTGACGATGTGCCTTGGTGGTGCGTCGGCTTTTGCGTTGTGTGGGCTTCCCCAGCCCCTTTGTTTCCCGAATATGTCATACGAAAACCAACCTTTATCACACCTAATTTATTATACCGACGAAGCACCAAGAAATGAGGCGACCTATGAAACGGACCAACAATGTTACCCACGATTGACTTCCGGAAGGCGAAAGGCTTGCTTGCAAGTACGTAACCGACTGGTTTTCAATAATAAGTACTTATTATTAATTAATTCATTTATTAACTAAATTCAATCGCAATGAAAAAAGTTTTCATTACTGCATTGGCATTGCTCATGTGCGTTACGACATTCGCACGTCGGAGCGATGATTCCGGACAGTATGTTCGGAAGAATGTGAGTCTGGCTGTCACACAGACACCAGCAAACCTGTATGATGGGTTGCACTACACCCCATCAATTGTCAGCCGTACTTTCGGCCAAAGGTCTTCCTATTTCCAGGAAACTTTTGACGTGTCCGGTTTGGACAACTGGATGAACCTTGACCAAGATGGCGACGGCCACATCTGGGAACTCGCAGAAGGTCGCACCGGAATGGGTGCCAAGTCCGTTTCATGGGAATCAAGTTACGGTGCTCCAAACAATCAGGATGCAGCATCGAGACATGAGTACCAAGCTCAACAGAAGGATAACTCAAGAGCTTCGTATGATCCTGACAACTGGCTCATCAGCCCTGAAATCGCAATTCCGTCAACAGCAGGTCAGGAAGGTACTGTCCAACTGTCATGGTACGTGAAGGGCGGTTCCAGCTCATATCCTGAGCACTACGGCGTCTATGTCTCCACAACAGGCAACCAACCCGCCGACTTCACAACACAGCTCTATGAAGGAACATCACCTGCATCATGGACTCAGCTGTCAGTTGATCTCAGCGCCTACATCGGACAGACCGTCCGCGTGGCATTCCGTCACTACGACAGCTACGACAAGTGGAACTTCGTTATCGACGATGTCGAAGTATATGAATATGTGGAACCAGAACCTGTTGTCTGCGATCCTATCACAACCTTCCCGTATTTCAACGACTTCGAGAACTTCCTCGACGACAACGACTGCTGGATCGACATCGACAATGACGGTGACGGTTATGGCTGGTTCACCGATACAGAAGCTTATGGCACTTATGGCTGGGGTGTTGATGGCTCGAACTGCCTTGTCTCTCAGTCATACGATAACTACGGAGGCTCAAGAGATGCCGACAATTACCTCCTTTCACCCGAATTCGTGCTGCCAACCGAAGGCAATGTGACACTCTCATGGTATGAACAGTCACAGGACGATAATTACCCTGACTGGTATGAAGTGATGATTGCTCCTAACGGTTCAACCGAAATCAGCGACTTCGTGTCAATCTACAGCGGTGAAGCTGCCTATCCATGGACGGAGCGTACCGCTGACCTGACCGCCTATGCAGGAACAACAGTCCGCGTGGTCTTCCATCACCAGAGCTACGACTGCTACATGCTCGAAATCGACAACATGAGCATCACTGATAGTGCTCCAGTTCCAGCTGGCAACCTTCACGTAGTTGATGCCGAAGGCCGTTTCGACACCATCAACATGGGTCCTCGTCCTTCAGGTGCATGGATGCGTCCTTACGAATTCACCATGACCTACGACGGCGAAAATCCTGTCGCTGTCAGCGTCCTCGACTTCACTCCTAACGATGGCTACTTCACCATGGTCGGTGTTGAATATCCTATCAATTTCAACAATGGCGACGAAGTTGAGCTCTTCATCGCTACCGGCGAAAGCGAAGAAGGCCTCGTCGAGAGACAGTTCGTGGCTATCTATGAAGGTACCCGCGAAGCTGCCGTTTGGGACATCACCGCTGAGGCTTACACTCCAGTGGAACCCGACGTTTGGGAAATGGCTCGCGTCATCAACGATGCTTACCCATTCGAATACAGAAACACCGCAACAGAAGGTGTTACCCTGTATGACAACTACCTGCTTCCTGGCAATGCCCAAGACGGCCCAGACGCAGTGTATAAGGTGACCTTCAACCAAGACGTCCGCCTCAATGGTACTGTTACCACTGTCGGCACCGACGAAATGGCTGAAAACGCCAAGATGGCTATCTATACCCAAGCCGGTATCGACCAAGTTGGCGGTCCTGACCTCGCTAACTTCTACGTTGGCCCACAAGTTGGCCCAACTCCTGGTCCTATCGAAGGCGACGAATGGGCTTACAGCTTCGACAATGGCTTGGACGGCTGGACCAACATCG
>CALBNP010000132.1 GCA_937896505.1 uncultured Bacteroidales bacterium
CTCGCTCGCGAACACAGCACAGGCGCTCTGACTGGTAAGAGCTATGGCTGGGGTGGTTCTCTGATCCGTCCTGAAGCTACCGGTTTCGGTGCTATGTACTATGTCGATCGTATGGTCCACCAGAAGGGCGAAACCATGGAAGGCAAGAGAGTTGCTCTGTCAGGCTTCGGTAACGTGGCTTGGGGTGCTGCGACAAAGGCTACTGAACTCGGCGCTAAGGTCGTCGCTCTGTCAGGCCCAGACGGCGTTTGCGAACTCCCAGAAGGCATCAACAAGGAAATGATCGACTATATGCTGGTCATGCGCGACTCACGTCGTAACAAGGTTCAGGATATGGCTGACAAGTTCCCAGGCAAGGCTATCTTCACTCCTGGTAAGAAGGCTTGGATGGTGAAGTGCGACATCGCTTGCCCATCAGCATTCCAAAACGAACTGAATGAAGACGATGCTAAGGAATTGGTTGCTAACGGCGTTCAATATGTTGCTGAAATCTCCAACATGGGTTGCCAACCAGCAGCTATCGCTTACATCCAAAACGCTGGTATTCCTTTCGCTCCTGGTAAGGCTGTCAACGCTGGTGGCGTTGCTACCTCTGGTCTCGAAATCTGCCAGAATGCTGCTCACATCAACTGGACCGCTCCTGAAGTTGACCAGAAGCTCCACAAGATCATGAACGACATTTATGACATGTGCGTTGAATACGGTAAGCAAGCTGACGGTAGCATCAACTACGTCAAGGGTGCTAACATCGCCGGTTTCATGCGCGTTGCTAAGGCTATGATGGCTCAAGGCATCATCTAATTTGTCATCACGACTTAATTCAATAAAGGCGGCTCACAAGGCCGCCTTTGTTTGTTTTTGCTCTTCATGAAAATGCTAATCCCAAAAATAAGGTAAAATTTGGGATTGTAATCCCCAAAATTGCTTGAAATTTGGGATTATAATCCTAAAAATTAGGCAAATTTTGGGATTAGAATAAAAATAATGCTTATCTTTGCAACCGAAATAATATGGATAAGTATGGTTATAAGGCAATTGCAAAAAGTCATTGAGGAAAGAATGTTCAAAGGCAAGGTGATTATTCTCATTGGCGCACGGCAAGTGGGAAAAAGCACCTTGATGAAACATTTGGTCGGCAATATGAATGTTCCCGTTTTGTCGTTGAATTGCGACGAGCCGGAGATGAAAGAGATGCTGGACAAACCTAATTCTGAGGATTTGCGCCTACTGATTGGAAACAACAAAGTGATTTTGATTGACGAAGCACAGCAAGTGCCCGACATAGGCCTGACCTTGAAGCGCATGGTCGATAATTTCCCTGATGTTCAGGTTCTTGTGACTGGCTCGTCATCGTTTGACCTGCAAAACCTGCTGAATGAGCCTTTGACGGGGCGCAAATACGAGTATCATCTGTGTCCGATTTCGATTTCGGAGCTTTACGATGACAAAGGCTTTCTTTTCATAAAGCAAACCTTGGAGCAAAGACTGATTTATGGTTCGTATCCAGAGGTGATTAACCATCCTGAAGAGGCGGAAAACATCATTTTGGACTTGATAAACAGCTATCTGTATAAGGATTTGCTGGCTTTGGATGGCTTGCGACGCCCGACCTTAATCAATAAAATTGTCAAGGCTTTGGCATTTCAGGTTGGGAGCGAAGTCTCGTTTAATGAGTTGGCGCAGACCGTGGGCACCGATAACAAGACAGTTGAGAAATACATCGATTTGTTAGAGAAATGTTTCATCGTTTTCCGCTTGGAGGGCTTGAACCGGAATATGCGTAACGAGTTGAAAAAGGCAAAAAAGTTTTATTTCTGGGATAACGGCGTGCGAAACGCTGTCATTCAGAGTTTTGCGCCAGTTGGATTGCGCCAGGATATGGGCGCTTTGTGGGAGAATTTCTTCATCAGCGAGCGGTTGAAACGGAATCATTATTCCGATTATCGATGCTTGACCTATTTCTGGCGCACGACGCAACAGCAGGAAATCGATTACGTTGAGGAAAAAGACGGAACGTTTTCGGTTTTCGAGATGAAATGGAATCCGAATAAGTCGAAGACGAAATTTCCTGAGTCGTTTTTGAATCATTATGATGTAAATCAATCGGTTGTCGTAACGCCTGAAAACTATTTTGGATTTTTAAGACCTTAATTGAAATGAAACAAACCACACAATGTTATCTTGAACGCGGCAGCAAATACCTGATGCTGCACCGCACGAAAAAGCAAAATGATGAAAACCACGATAAGTGGATTGGCGTCGGCGGAAAATTTGAGGAAGGGGAGAGCCCTGAAGACTGCATGTTGCGCGAAATCCGGGAAGAAACGGGCTTTACTGTTACCGAATGGCGCTATTGCGGCATCGTGACTTTCGTTTCCGACGTTTGGCCAGCCGAGCAGATGCACATTTTTGTCTGCACCGATTGGACGGGCGAACAGATTGAATGTAATGAAGGCGACTTGGAATGGATTGAAAAACAGCGTCTTTTGGAACTGCCTTCATGGGAAGGCGACAAGATTTTCCT
>CALBNP010000133.1 GCA_937896505.1 uncultured Bacteroidales bacterium
GTTTGACCTTACTTGGCGATAAACTATTCATTGTGGTCAACAATAGCAATTATATCTATAAGGTGGATGCCAACACCATGAAGTATGAAGACAAGGCGGAAGAGTTCTATTCGCCACGCGAAATGTGCATCGTGGCTCCTAACAAGGCCTACGTCAGCGATATGATGGGAACTGGCCTCTGGATTGTGAATCCTCAAGACATGACTCATTCAGGCTTTGTCGAAACCGGTAAGCCTACTGAAAGTCTGCTGCAAATCGGTAGCGAATTGTGGACAACCAACTGGTCGAACTATTATCAACCACAAACTGCCAATAATACGGTGCAAGTTGTTGACATACAGAATGATGTCAAAGTTTCTGAAATCGAAGTTGAACAGGAACCTAATAGCATGGTGGTCGATAGGGACGGCATGGTCTGGGTGCTCTGCGACAATGGTTGGGAAGATACCACTTTCTTTCTCTGCAAGATTAACCCAATGCTAAAACAGGTAGAGAAGACCTACACTTTCGCTGGTGGCTATCCAAGCCATCTCTGCATCGACAAGACAGGCACCCGACTCTTGTTCATCGACTATAACGTGTGCAGCATGAACATCAACGATGAGACTTCGTTAAACACTTCCTTCATCGCTGCCGAAGGCCGCTCGTTCTACAATATGGTTGTAAATCCTACCACTGGCGACCTCTATGTCACTGATGCAAAGAACTATGTGCAGAATGGTCAGGTGTATCGCTATTCGTCTGATGGTGTGCTGCTTAAACAATTCTCGGCTGGCATCTGCCCGTCGGCAATGGTATTCAATTGATGAAACGGATTTTTCTTTTTTTCACCATAATCGTTTTATTCGCCGCGTGTGGTGACGTAGAGACGTTCCATGAAACGTCTCTACCGTCGCCACGGCATTCCGACAACCAGATGCGCTTTGCCCAAAATGTTGTGGTCAACGAAACTGATTCGGGTTATCTCGTTTCGGTGCGCAATCCATGGGACACTGCGGCTTGGCTGGGACAATACATGGTCAACCAACCTTTCGGAAGGGTGGTTTGCTATTCCTCGACGCAATGGTCTGTTTTCGATAAATTAGGTGAAATCGAACGTGTTAAGGGCATCCTTGAAGGTCGTTATGTGAACGATTCCACGATGCGAGCTTTGCTTGATACAGGCTTGGTGCAAGATGTGGGCACAGAAGCGCAGGTCAATAGTGAACGCCTCATCGCATTGCAACCAGACATCATTTTATATACTCCGTATTCGGGTGGGGGAGACGTGCCATGGCACGTCTCTACCATGCCCAATACGATTATGTTCCCGTTCGCCGATTATCTTGAAACCGAACCTTTGGGCCGCGCAGAATGGATTCGTGTGGTAGGCATTTTATGCGGAAGGAAAGAAGAGGCTGATGCTTGGTTCGACCAAATAGAATGCCGCTACCTTTCGTTGAAAACGTTGTGCGACAGCGTTGAAGAGCGTCCTACGGTTTTCTCTGACTTGCCTTTCAACGGACAGTGGTATGTGGCAGGTGGAAAGAGTTACATTGCCCAACTCTTTGCCGATGCGGGTGCCGATTATCTCTGGGCCGACAACGACAAGACGGGCAGCGTTCCGCTTGATTTCGAGCCTATTTTAGCCAAAGCCCAACATGCCGATTTCTGGCGTGTTTCCAACTCGGCTTTACAGGCTATGACTTACGCCTCGCTTGAGCGCGAAAGTGATTTGTATGCGCTTTTCGATGCTTTCAACCAGCACCAGATGTTGGTATGCGATGTGGTCCAAACGGGTTATTTCGAACGCTCGTCAATGGAACCTGACGTGCTTCTGGCCGATTTCATCTATTTCTTCCACCCTGAATTATTGAAGGGTGAATGGGAAGGCTACAAACCAAAATATTACCATTGGATGTCGCAGTAGAGACGCGCCATGGCACGTCTCTACAAGGACAATAAAAAAAGGAGGTGTTGTCACCTCCTTTTTTATTGTTATGCCGCACAGGACATTAAACGATCCCCGTGAATCCCATGAATGCCAGGGCAAGGATGCCGGCGGTAATCAGGGCGATAGGGG
>CALBNP010000134.1 GCA_937896505.1 uncultured Bacteroidales bacterium
AAAAAAGAGACCGACCTGCGCGGCTGGGACGAGGTGGATGTGGTTTTCATCACGGGCGATGCCTATGTTGACCATCCGGCTTTTGGCGCTGCCGTCATCGGGCGCGTCTTGGAACATGCCGGCTATCGTGTCGCCTTGATTCCGCAGCCTAACTGGCGCGATGACCTCCGCGACTTCAAGAAATTCGGCAAGCCGCGCCTGTTTTTCGGTGTCTCGGCCGGTTGCATGGATTCGATGGTGAACCACTACACCGCCAACAAGCGCCTCCGCTCAAACGATGCCTATACGCCAGGCGGCGAAGCCGGATTCCGTCCCGATTATGCGACCATCACCTATTGCAACATTCTGAAAAAGCTTTATCCCGATGTGCCCGTTGTCATCGGCGGCATCGAAGCCTCGCTGCGCCGCGTGACGCATTACGATTATTGGTCGAATACCTTGAAGCCCAGCATTTTAGTCGATTCGAAAGCCGACTTGGGCGTTTACGGCATGGGCGAAATCACCATTATCGAAATTGCCAAGGCCTTGGAGCAAGGCAGGAAAATCAACGAACTGACCGACATCAAGCAGACGTTTTTCCTGCAAGACAAAAGCACTCCCCTACCCGATTTTAATGGTCAGACCATCGAACTGGTCTCGCACGAAACCTGTCTGAAAGACAAACGGCAATACGCTTCCAATTTCAAGCACATTGAAGAAGAATCGAACAAGAAAATTGCCGCTAGGCTAATACAGGAAGTTGGCAGTCAACGGCTTATCATCAATCCACCCTTGCCGACTTTCACCGAAGCGCAAATTGATGCCTCGTTTGATTTGCCATACACAAGACTGCCACACCCGAAATATGCCAAGCGCGGCACAATTCCGGCCTACGAAATGATTCGCCATTCCATCAACCTGCATCGCGGTTGTTTTGGCGGCTGTGCCTTCTGCACCATCTCTGCACACCAAGGCAAATTCGTCGCCTCGCGCAGCAAGGAATCCATCATGAAAGAAGTGGAGAAAGTCGTTGAGATGGAAGACTTTAAAGGCTACATCAGCGACTTGGGCGGACCTTCGGCCAACATGTACCGCATGAAAGGCAAAGATGAAAGCCTTTGCGCAAAATGTGCGCGACCAACTTGCTTGCAGCCAACAGTTTGCAAGAACCTCAACACCGACCATCATCCGCTTTTGGAAATCTATAAGGAGGTTGACCAGCATCCGAAAGTCAAGAAAGCCACCATCGGCTCGGGCATCCGCTACGACCTTTTCCTGCACGAAAGCAATGCCGAGGAAAACCGAGCCATGGGCTATGATGAATACTTCCGTCAGTTGGTGACGCGCCACGTCAGCGGACGCTTGAAAGTGGCTCCCGAACACACCTCCGATGCCGTGCTGAAACTGATGCGCAAGCCATCATTTGACATGTTCGTGAAGCTGAAAAGGAAATTCGACCTCATCAACGAAAAAGAAAACCTAAAACAGCAACTTATACCCTATTTTATTTCCTCCCATCCCGACTGTTATCTGGAGGACATGGCCGATTTGGCCGTGAAGACCAAGGAACTCGGCTACCATTTGGAACAAGTGCAAGACTTCACGCCAACACCTATGACTCTAGCCACTGAGATTTACTACTCAGGCTACAATCCCTACACTTTGGAACC
>CALBNP010000135.1 GCA_937896505.1 uncultured Bacteroidales bacterium
TTTTCACGATGGCACGAATGACGGCATTCAAGCCTGGGCAATCGCCACCACCGGTGAGAACGAGTAAGCGTTTCATATACAAAATGTTATTTATTCATAATAATATCGTACATACCCTAAAATCCAAATATTTTAGACTGAACTTCCATGAGATTTGTAATGTTAAAATAAAATGATTTTAAACCAAAATCATTCTCCTCTAATTCAAGTACATCATAAGATTCGCCGCGATTTTCTGTCAAAGATTGCATAGTAGGATTTAATCCAAAAATACTCAATAATCCGTATTCGTCAGACACACTATTGATGTAAACTGCTGATTCCATTGATTTCCCATCACCACTCATCATCATTGCATTAACTAACATAATTACTTGATTGTATGCATTATATGATTCATTAGAGCCTTGACCATACAAATTATCATAAACAATCTGTTTATAAATATGAAGTTTAAGATCAGTGGGTACAACTGCCAATTGTTCTTCAATGATTTGCGCTGCATTTTTCCAATTATCTTCTGTCAAAGTATCTCCCACCAAAGCATCATTAATTCTCTTCATATCTACACGATAATATGGGTCATAATCAGAAAGAGTTGCCGCTCCATAATATATATGGTATATTTGGTCTGCAGTCATAGTGGTGTCAGCAGCCTCGAAGCGCTTCAGCAAATCTGGATAATAAAACTCGCCATCTTTTACATTCACATCTTTCTTTATTTGTTTATAATCAGGAATGTAAAATGCAGATTTTGAGTTATCTTTTTTTGAAACAGACGATTTGCTTGCCGAACACGAATTCAATAGAAACAAGGAACCCAATGGCAAAATCATCATAATTATGACAAAAAACAGCCTTTTCATATTCTATTAATTTTTTGATTTACTCACTGCTTGCCTTTAGCCATTAACTTTTAGCCTTTCGGAATTTAGCTAAGGGTTAATGGCTAAAGGCTAACAGCTCAAGATTATTTCACATCCACCTTAATCTGCAACTCATCCAATTGTTCCTGTGAGATGGCTGAGGGCGAACCGCTCATCACATCGCGGCCGGAGTTGTTCTTCGGGAAGGCGATGAAGTCGCGGATGCTGTCGGCGCCGCCGAAGAGCGAGCAGAGACGGTCGAAACCGAAGGCCAGACCTGCATGGGGCGGTGCGCCAAACTCGAAGGCACCCATCAGGAAGCCGAACTGCTCCTGAGCCTTTTCGTCGGTGAAGCCGAGGGTGTGGAACATCTTGTTTTGCAAGGTGCGGTTGTGGATACGGATGGAACCGCCGCCGACTTCAACACCGTTCATCACGATATCGTAGGCATTGGCGCGAATGTCACCCCACTTGGTTGGGTCGTCGAGCAATGCTTCGTCTTCCGGCTTTGGTGCCGTAAATGGGTGGTGCATAGCATAGTAGCGTTGCGTTTCTTCGTCCCATTCGAGCAGCGGGAAGTCGATGACCCACAATGGAGAATACTCATCAGGATTGCGCAGGCCGAGCTGGTTGCCCATTTCGAGACGCAAGACGCAAAGCTGCACGCGGGTCTTCATGGCTTCGCCACAGAGAATCAGCATCAGGTCGCCTGGTTTTGCACCGAATTTTACAGCGATGAGTTTCAAATCGTCAGGCGTGAAGAATTTATCGACGGACGACTTGAATGTGCCATCAGCATTATATTTAATGTAAACCAAACCACCGGCACCGACTTGTGGGCGCTTGACAAACTCTGTCAAGGCATCGAGTTGCTTGCGCGTGTATTCGGCGCAGCCTTCGGCATTGATACCGACAACGAGGTCGGCATTGTCGAACAGGCTGAAATTCTTTCCTTTAGCCACATCGTTGAGTTCAACGAACTTCATGCCGAAGCGGATATCCGGTTTGTCGCTGCCGTAGTATTTCATGGCATCGTGCCAAGTCATGCGTGGAAAATCGCCAAATTCGAGGCCTTTCACTTCCTTGAAGAGATGTTTGGCAAGGCCTTCGAACATGTTCAGCACATCTTCCTGTTCGACGAACGACATTTCGCAGTCGATTTGCGTAAATTCAGGCTGACGGTCGGCGCGGAGGTCTTCATCGCGGAAGCAACGCACGATTTGGAAATAACGGTCCATGCCAGCCACCATCAGCAGTTGCTTGTATTGTTGCGGGCTTTGCGGCAGGGCGTAAAATTCGCCAGGGTTCATGCGTGACGGCACCACGAAGTCGCGAGCGCCTTCAGGCGTCGATTTGATGAGCATCGGGGTTTCGATTTCCAAGAAATTACGTTCGCTGAGGTAGTTACGGACAAGCATACCCATGCGGTGGCGCAATTCCAAATTCTTGCGGACTGGATTGCGGCGGATGTCCAAATAACGGTATTTCATGCGGAGATCATCGCCGCCGTCGCTGACATCTTCGATGGTGAAAGGAGGTGTCTTGCTGGTATTCAGCAGATTGAAGCCGTTGACGCGGATTTCGATTTCGCCCGTAGGCATGTTCGGATTCTTCGATTCGCGCTCGATGACCGTACCTTTAACCTGAAGGACATATTCGCGGCCAAAACCGCGGGCCTGTTCCATCAATTCAGGGCTGCTGACGCCATCCTGCAAGAAAAGTTGCGTGATTCCATAACGGTCGCGGAGGTCGATCCAAACCAAGGAGCCCTTGTCGCGGACGCGTTGCACCCAGCCGCATAACGTGACTTCCTTGCCAGCATCGACAAGACGAAGTTCACCACAAGTATGTGTTCTGTACATAAGTTTTGTTGTTATTTATTTGTTTGTTATTCCGTTAGATGTATTGATTTGCTTTCAGCAAAACCAAATGGCAAAGATACATAAAAATGATTTTGCGACCGAAAAAATGTTCCATTTGCGATACCTTTCCGTTTTTGGATTATTTTTGCACGGAAAAAGAAAAACATTTTCTCATGCTCGCCGAACTCGATTCACAGTTTTTCCTCTTTCTGAATGGGTTACATGCCGATTGGCTCGACCCCATCATGATTGCCATCACGCAGATGTGGGTATGGCTGCCGCTTTACGCATTGTGGATTTTCCTTGCCATCAAACAATATGGTAAACGCAGTTGGTGGATTTTCCTCGCAGTCGGACTGGTTGTACTTTGTTCCGACCAACTCTCAGCCCATGTTTGCAAACCCTTATTTCAGCGTTTGAGACCTTGCTTCAATTCTGATTTAGAAGAGTTTATATATCTCCCAAAAGGCATGGCTGGAGGTCGATTCGGTTTTGTTTCGTCACACGCCGCCAACACGTTTTCCATTGCAACTTTCCTGACTGCCGCCTTACGCAAAAAAAGTCGTTGGGTCGGTTTCACTCTGTTTGCATGGGCTTTGATTTCGAGTTATAGCCGTATCTACATCGGATTCCACTATCCAGGCGACATCATCGCAGGAGCCATTCTCGGAATGCTCGTTGGACTGATAATCTGGAAGTTGTTCGTTGTTGTCAGTAAGAAAATCGAGACAAGAATTCAGAACAAAGTGCTCAAATCTGATGGCTGATTGTCATCGAAAAACTCCACTTTGATGGGTGATGAAATCTCTATACCGCACAGCGAAGCCAACTTGGCCTTGTTCAAGGCAAGTTCAAGGAAACCATGCGTACCAAAAATGGCCACCAATTCAACAGTATCAACATCAATATAACTATCTGAAATCTCGTTAATTACATATAAGTCACCCTTCACCATAATAGTGAATCTGCGTCCACGACGCTCATTCTCAAACATTTCCTTTGAAATGTTAGTGATAACATTCTCGTAGGAATCAATATACATCACCACCCCATTGATAACGTTTCCGCGAGACACAGCGCAGAAAGCGCCGCCCAAATTGAGTTTTTCGCGTGGGGCACCTATATTGGACAGAGGTTCACCATGAGCAATCATAGAAGCAACCTTAGCAAAACGGTCACGTGCGATGAATGTGAAGTAATCGGAATCTTGAGGCACATCTATGCAAACCGCTTCATCGAACTGACCTTCAAGGATATGACTGAAGATGCCATTATCGGTGGAAATGAAAAACTGGCCTTCAGCTTTCACAACCACATGTGGCGAATCAGGCGACTCTATGGTATCAATAGCCACAATATGGATTGTACCAGGCGGGAAACTGCGGAAACAGTTTTTTAATGTGAAACCAGCCTGAGCAATGCTAAATGGATCAATCTCATGCGTGATATCAACAATGGTAACATCTGGCATATAGGAGAGCAACGTGCCCTTAACAGCAGCAGCGTAATAATCGCGCGTTCCCCAATCACTTGTTAATGTCACAATTGCCATCGTTCGTATCTTTTACTTTGAGAGATTGCAAAAGTAGTTTTTTATATTGAATTTAGGTGATGTTTTTTTAATTTTTCTGAACGAGTTTTTCTATTTTTGCGGAAAATAAAAACAGACGATGGCCGAACAAATACTCCAAATCGAAAATGTTGACCCTAAGGACCTATTCGGGCCCAACGACAAGTATTTAGACAAAGTCAAACAGCTTTTCCCAAAACTTAAAATCATTGCCCGCGGCGATTTCGTGAAAGTGATGGGCGACGAAGACGAGATGGATTATTTCATGAACCGCTTCGAAACGCTTACCATGCAACTCGAACGCAATGGCCGCATCGACGAAAACATCATTGAAGACATCATGATGACGGCCACCGACCACGACCTGCAACAAAAAATGTCGGAAAGCGACGTGTTGGTATTTGGTCGCAACGGATTACCAATCAAGGCGATAACGGCAAACCAAAAACGTATGGTTAGTGCTTCGGAACAGAAAGACATGGTGTTTGCCATTGGTCCTGCCGGAACGGGAAAGACATATACTGCAGTTGCCCTCGCCGTGAGAGCCTTGAAAGAAAGGCAGGTGCGACGCATCATCCTCACCCGCCCTGCTGTGGAAGCTGACGAACACCTCGGTTTCCTCCCCGGCGACCTGAAAGACAAGCTCGACCCTTATCTGCAACCACTTTACGACGCTTTGCGCGACATGATACCATCCGCAAAATTAGAGGGTTATCTCGAAGACCACACCATCGAAATTGCGCCTTTGGCCTTCATGCGCGGCCGCA
>CALBNP010000136.1 GCA_937896505.1 uncultured Bacteroidales bacterium
TTGTGCTGCTTGTGGTCGGAACTATCGTCACGGTGTTCACGGTTTTCTATTTTGGCCGTCACCTGATGAAGAAGGACTGGTTCGAGAAGTCGATATTTGCATGGGGCTGGTGGACGGGTACCATGGCCATGGGCATTGCGCTTTTGCGTATCGTCGATCCAAAAATGGCTTCGAAGGCCCTCGATGATTATGCGCTCGCCTATCTGCCTTGTGCTCCCGTCGAAATCGTGCTGATTTCCTTGGTGCCTTTGATGTTTGCCAATGGTCAAGGTCTGTGGCTGATGCTGGCTTGCCTTGCCATTTCGTTCGTCTTGCTGCTTTTGGCACGCCGCCTCAAATGGTGGATTCCGAAAAAAATGAATTGATGTCGAATAAATAACTGAATGTAAAATGAGACGAATTTTATTTTTGGTTGTGATTATCCTGTTTTCGGGTTGCCTTGTTGCCCAACAGGATACGCTGCCTGCTCCATCAACTTATCGCGTCAATGGTGTGACTTTCAAGATGGTAAGGGTTGAAAAAGGCGATTTCTGGATGGGAGCACAACACCTTGATACCGCTGATTTCAATTTTGACCGGTTAAGTCAGAGCGACGAGATGCCGGTGCATTTTGTGAGCATCAAGGATGATTTCTACATTGGCCAGACCGAAGTGACGCAAAAGCTGTGGAAAGCGGTGATGGGTAACAATCCGAGCAAGAAGAAATGCTCCAAGCGTCCTGTGGAAAACGTGTCGTATTATGAGGTTATGGAGTTTATCGAAGTACTTGATAGTCTGACGGGTATGCATTTCCGTCTGCCAACGGAAGAAGAGTGGGAGTTTGCTGCGCGTGGCGGAAACCATTCGCGACATTATATCTATAGCGGTGGCGATAAGCTGAAGCGTGTGGCATGGTTCAACGGCAACGCTCGAAAGACGAAGAAAGTAGGCAAACGTGCAGCCAACGAATTGGGCATCCATGATATGTCGGGTAACGTATGGGAATGGTGCTCAACGAATTACCATTATTTCGACAAGGCACGCAATGCTAAACTCGGCAACGATGGTAAGATGATGTGCATTCGCGGCGGCGCATGGCAGCTTCCCGCCAATGCGTGCCGTGTGTCGTGGCGCGGCAAACGTATGCCTGACGCAAGGAATTCCTTTGGCGGTTTCAGGCTTTGCCTTGATGCGAAATATGTCAAGGAAGAGACAGAATGATTTTTTTATTATTTTTGCATTGTAAATAATGAAGTTATGGCCGTATTGACAATGTTTTATGGAATAATCATTTCCATGTATTATTTCGATAATAGACAACATCATTTTCCACATCTTCACGTAAAGTGTCAGGATAAAGAAGCTGTGATTCGAATCCCTGATGGTGATGTGATTGAAGGTGATTTGCCTTCTGGAAAAATGAAATTAGTGCTGGCGTGGATTGAAATCCATAAAGATGAAATCATGGCCGACTGGGAATTGGCTTCAAATGGTGCAAATGTGTTCCAAATCGACCCTTTAAAGTGAATTTAGATGAATCCTAGAGTAGTGAAGGTTACAGCGAACGAGAATTATTGTTTGCTTTTGGAGTTCTCGAATGGAGAAACGAAATGCTTTGATGTTTCTCCTTATATTGGTCGTGGCGTTTTTTCTGAATTGTCAAAAATTGAAGAGTTCAAAAAGGTTAAGGTGTTTTTGGGAACTGTTCAATGGGAAAATGGAGCCGATTTATGTCCCGACACTTTGTATCTGGATTCTGTGGAAATTTCAGCGTAAATGACATTGCTTTTGCTAAAATCAATGGATTTCTTGAAAAGGATCGTTGTAATTTTGATGTTATCGCTTTCCTATTTACTATCAGCCCAAAATGTAAGGAATGATAATGGTGAAGTGTTGCAGTCGCCGTGGTGCGGTGGATTGAATGCCTGTCAGTTCGGGCAATTCGACTTGAATGGCGATGGCAAGAACGACCTTGTGGCCTTCGACCGTCATGGCAACCGTTTTTCGTGTTTCATCAATAAAGGCGCGATGGACGAGGTGGATTACGATTTCGATAATTCCTACGCTAAATTCTTTCCGCGACTCGACGAGTGGGCCATTTTTACAGATTACGATGGCGACGGAAAGACCGATATTTTCACCTATTCAAAAGGTTGGGCGGGCATCAAGGTGTTCCGGAATGTCACGGCCGACACGTTGGCTTTCGAGCTGGTAGCCTATCCATATCTCACTTCGTGGCAAAGCGGGGGAGAGGTGAACGTCCTCGCCACCAATGCCGATTATCCGGCCATCGTCGATGTGGATGGCGACGGCGACTTGGACATCCTCACTTTCAGTGTGTTGGGCACTTTCATCGAGAAGCACCTTAACCTTTCGGTCGAACGATACGGAACGCGCGACTCTCTCGTGTTTGAGCGGACTGACTATTGCTGGGGACGTGTGGCCGAAAGCGAAGAAGACAACCTCATGTATCTCGACACTTGCTTGTTTGGCAATTCGTTGATTGTCAACAAGGATGACTTTCGTCATCGGGGCGCCACTTTGGCCATTCGTGACCTTACGGGGAATGGACTGCCCGATTTGCTGCTGGCTGATGTCGATTATCTTGGATTGACTTTCTTGCAAAATGGCGGCTCGCCTGATAAAGCCTTGATGGTTAGCCAAACATCGCAATTTCCTGAAAATCATCCGATAAATCTCTATTCGATGCCTGTGCCGTTTTTCGGCGATGTCAACAATGACGGCCTTGACGACTTGCTTGTCTCGCCATTCGACCCCAATCCGATGGTGTGCGAAGGTCATCATTCCGTTTGGCTTTATCTGAATCGGGGAACCAATCAAAGTCCTGATTTCCAGTTCTATTCCGATTGTTTTTTGCAGGACAAGATGCTGGATTTCGGAACGGGTGCCTATCCCGTTTTTACCGATGTCGATGCCGATGGCTTGGTTGACCTCGTGGTGGGAACGGTAGGCGACATCGATTCAACCTATTATCATTACGGCAGCCTGAAAACGCATCGTTCGGCTCAACTCTATTATTATCGGAATGTCGGAACGGCTCAAAATCCATCATTCGAACTCGTGGATGATGATTTTGCACAACTGAAACAGATGAAAAAAATGGCACTGGTACCGGCTTTTGGCGACATCGATGGAGATGGGAAAAACGAAATAATTGTGGGCTGCGATGAAGGTAAGATATTGCTGTTTGATGCAAGTCTTCAGTTGATTGACGATGATTTCCTCCACTATCGTTCAGCCTTTTCCGTGCCATTCGTTTTCGATTTCGATAGGGATGGAATCATGGATTTGGTGGTAGGCAATGTCTATGGGCGCCTGAGCTATTACCAAGGCACCGAATCGGGTTTAGAATGGCTAACTGACGATTTTGGTCAAGTGGATGTGCATGATGCTACGACATCTTATTATGGATATAGCGTCCCGTTTGCGTTTCGCGATGGAAACGAGACCTTGTTGGCAGTAGGTTCAGAACAAGGTAAAGTGTTTTTGTTCAACAATATAGATGGACATTTGAATCGTTCGTTTGCCGATATTTCCGACCAATGGAATCGTTTTGTAGATGGTTTCGACAATCGTTTTGGACTACGTAGTTCTGCCACTCTCGCCGATTTAAACGCCGATGGCAAGTTGGAAATGATTGTCGGAAACTTCGCTGGAGGCTTGCAACTTTTCAATGCGAATATTCCAGTAAGTCAGGATGTTAGCGAATATGGACTTGAAACGATTTCGGTCTTCCCCAATCCAGCAAAGACGGAAATCCAGATTGTCTTGCCAAATAATACTGGTGCTGATGTCAAGATTTATGACCTTCTCGGCAGGTGCATGAAAAAACTCACATCAACATTGCACGTTGATGTGAGTGATTTGAAGTCGGGGATTTATTTCCTTGAAATTCGTTCTGATACAGCAACTTATCGCGGAAAATTTGTAGTGGATTGACCAAAGCCTAGTTCTTCTTGATAATGATAGTGTTAGGCTTGTTGGTTGCCCCATTGCTGCCTGAGTTGTTGCCCGAATTGCTTGTTCCGTTGACGATGGTCGGCTTAGGTGTGCTTCCGCTCTTGGCATGATAGGTGTATCCTGCGGCTTCGGCCATGCTCTTGATTTTGGCAGCACGCTTGGCACTGTCGGGGTGGGTCGAGAACATCTGCGCCACCTTGCTTTGGGTGCCGCTGTTTCCATTCAAGCTGATGAGCACGTTAAGGGCATCATACATGGCGAAGGCATCAACGCCATTGGTGATGCAGAATTGGAAAGCAGCTTCGTCGGCTTCGTATTCTTGCTTGCGCGAGTAGGCGTTTGAGGCAAGTTCTTGTGCCAAGTCGCCCATGAAACCTTGCGAAATGGCACCTGCTGTTTGACTGAAGGCGCCAATGCCATAACGGGCAGCCACCATCAGATAGGAGGTGCGGTAAGCATCACGGACGTCCTTGTTCTTCAGGTGACCCAATTCGTGGCCGATGACGGCAAAGATTTCGTCGTCGGTCATCACGTCCATCAGTCCGGAATAGACACGAACGCTGCCATCGCCACTGGCAAAGGCATTGACGGTGTTGGATTGATATACCTTATAGTTGACATTCATGTCGCCGATGTTCTTGAAACGTGCCATGATGCGCGACAAACGCTGCGTGTATTCGTTTGATGCGGGCAATACCGTGTTTTCGGCATCCGTCGTAGCCATGTATTCGACGCAAAGCTGTGCGACTTGCGAATCGGAAATGGTAAGGGCTTGCATGGCGGCGGCACCAGCGTTCATGGCTGCATTCGGGTCAACGACTTTTAAGGTTGAGCAGCTGGCCATCATTAATAAGGTGGCGGCTCCAATGATAATTTTCTTCATGGTGAATCGGTTTAATTTGTTCAATGATTTGCAAAAATAGGCAATTATTGAAAAAAAACTCCGAATTAATTTGCATATTCCAAAATTGTTGTATTTTTGCGCATCAAAATAATATCAAAATAATATCACTTATGGAAACAAAAGAATTTGAATTTAAGGGTTTTGCGATGAATGGATTCGTCGCATTGTTTGTTGAAATCGCACTCGTTGCCATGTGCATTTTTGGCTTTGCTTGCTCGCCAAGCGAATCGAGTTTCACCTTCATCTTGTCAATCGTTGGCATCATTCTGGCCATTTTCATTCCCATCGGCTTCCGCAAATTGGAACCGAATGAAGCTATGCTGATGCTTTTCTTCGGTGTCTATAAAGGCACTTTCACGAAGACCGGCTTCCACTGGGTCAATTTCCTGATGACCTCAAAGAAAGTCTCGCTCCGTGCGCGCAACCTGAACCCCGACAACATCAAGGTCAACGACAAGACGGGCAACCCGATTATGATTGGCCAGATTCTGGTCTGGAAACTGAAGGACACCTACAAGGCCATGTTTGAGATTGACTCGCAGACCATGGCGGGCGGCTCAAGCACTACGCCAGTGTCGGTGTCGAGCCGCATGAGGGCTTTCGAGAGCTTCATCCAGGTGCAGAGCGATGCCGCTTTGCGCGAGGTAGCAGGCATGTACGCCTACGACGAGACCGATGGCCGTACCGAAGAACTCACCTTGCGTTCGGGCGGCAAGGAAATCAACGAAGTGCTGAAGTCGAAACTGAACGAGCGTCTCGCCATGTCGGGTCTCGAAGTCATCGAAGCACGTATCAACTATCTCGCTTATTCGCCTGAAATTGCAGCCGTCATGTTGCGTCGCCAGCAGGCTGCCGCCATCATTTCGGCCCGCGAAAAGATTGTGGATGGCGCCGTTTCGATGGTAAAGATGGCTTTGGATAAACTGAAAGACGAAAATGTCGTCGAACTCGACGAGGAACGCAAGGCCGCCATGGTCAGCAACTTGCTCGTGGTGCTTTGCGCCGACGAATCGGCGCAGCCTGTGCTGAATACCGGTAGTCTGTATTAATTTGTTCAGCCATGGATATTGAATACATACTTTTCTTTCTTTTTGGGCTTGTTATAATAGGTTTTGGCATCTATTGTAAGTTTCATCAAGAGAATATGTCTGTTAATGCTAATCCCGCATGGCCGATAGAAGGGCAGAAGAAATTCGTTGTTGCGTTGTATTTTTCCTTCGGGCTCATGATTACTATTGTAACTTTACTTTTGATTTTGCTTCAATCGTCAGAAAACATTGATCTTGTGGTTGTTCCTGTAATTGCTTTTTTCACATTGCTGATGTTGTGGCTTTCGTGGAAATTCATTTTCAGTCAAGTTGAGAAATGGAGAGTCATAATGCTGGTTGTCATTTCTGTTTTGACGGTCGCAGGCATTGCATTGGTTGTTTATTATATCTGTAGTTTTGAACCAACGGCAGAAATAGAAGCGGTAAATGAGGTGAAAGAGGCAACCGAAGTGGATGAGATACCTGTGAATACATGGGCACCTGATCTTTTCTTATTGGCATTCGTTGAATTGGTGGTTTTCATTAGGATGATATTTTGTCCTGAGAAAACTCGAGTTTTCAAGAATCTGACCGAAGAGCAACGGGCTAAAGCAGATTTGGCGAGTTTTCAAAAAGCAAATGCACTACTTTATTTCCTTCTTTTTGCCATACTCATGGCATTTGGAATCACTGCATTATATGTTAAGATGAATATGTTATGTATGCTAATTCCTGTGGCTGTCTTTCTGCCAATTTATTATATCATGAATCGCAGAATGAAAGTGTATTTGGGAGAGGATTGATTGTTTATAATTTAACTGTTTAATACTATGCTGTTTGCAAATATTTTTGTAGGAGTTTTGATAATCTTGGCCGGAATCCTCTGCTATAAGTTCCCCAATCAGATTAATCCATACGGTGGCATGTCGCCTGAAAGAAAGGCTTTGGTTGACATCGATGGCCTAAGACGAAGCATTTTGTGGATTATGGTGGCTACGGGAATTGCTTTTCTGCTCTTGGCAGTGTTCCATAAATACCTTGCCGCTCATCCTATTCTTGACTTTTGGGCTATTATGGGCATTTGCGTAGCCATGCTCGTGGCCGTGCTGATTGCCATGAAGCGACACAACGGCTGGGGAAAGGACCAGGATGGAACGATCTATACTCATGACAAAGGCCGCTCGGTAGTGATAATTGTTGCGGTTGTCATTTCCGTGGTTACGGTGACTGTCTTGGAAAGGTCGGACAAATCGTCGCAGATTGAGGTGAAGGACAGTGTGTTGCATATTTCCGGCATGTATGGCCGCGACATCCCGGTGAATGATATCGTAACGATGGAAGTGCTCGACGAGATGCCTGTCATGGCCATGCGCACCAATGGCTCGTCGTTCAAGAACAAGAACAAAGGCCATTTCCTGACCCAAAACGACGAAAAATGCCTGTTGTTCGTCACTTACAATGGTGGTCCGTACATCGAATTGCGCACGGCTGACGACTTGATTTACCTGAATCGGGAAACGCCCGAAGAAACCACGAAACTAATTGATGAGTTGAAAGTCTGTATGAATAAATGACAATGTCATTCCGAGGCCATTGCCCATGTCATACCGACCGACGAAGGAGGGAGAGTATCTATGGGCAATGGGCGAAAGGAATCTATTGTTATATGTTCAATTCGACAAAACATTAAAAGTAATGAAATGAAAAGAGCAATAAAATTCTCGATAGCGGTCTGCCTATTCAGTTGGGCGATGTTTGCCATTGTCCGCTTCGGATTTGGCATAACCAACGAGACTAACAAGATGGTTTTCACCATTTTCGAATCCATCTACATGCTTTTCCCGATGCTGGCGGCATTGGTGCTTCAGGCTTTCAAGATGGAAAAGTTCAATCACACGGGTTTGGTCAACTTCAAGATTTCGTGGACTTGGCTCGTGGCTTGGCTGCTGCCGCTCGCCATGGTATTTTTGTGCATCTTGATTAACGGATGTTTCCCTGGCATCAAGCTGGAATACAGCGCCGAGCAGCTCATCAGCCAATATAAGGTTCCCGAAGAGCAGCAAGAGCTGGTTCGCTCGCAGCTGTCATCCATGCCCGCCTCGCTGATGGTCATCTCGACTGTCGTTTCAGCGCTTTTGGCGGGTGCCACCATCAATGCGGTTTTCGCCTTCGGTGAGGAATACGGCTGGCGCAACTATCTCGTCAACGCCTTGCGTGGAAAGAAGTTTTGGGCTGCGGCCTTGTTCATCGGCGCGGTTTGGGGCATTTGGCATTTCCCGCTTATCCTGTTGGGCCACAACTATCCCAACGAGCCTTATTGGGGCGTGTTGCTGATGGTCGTCATGTGCGTGCTGTTAGGTACCATCGAATTGTATTTTGTGTTGAAAACCAAGTCGATGGTCGTGGCAGCCATCATTCATGGTACGATAAACGCCATCAGTGGCCTGGTCATCTATTTCGTTCAGGGCGGCAACGATTTCCTCAACGGAATGCCCGGCTTGGCTGGCTTCATCACGATGGGTATCGTCATCCTTTGCCTTTGGATATTTGACCATTATGTCTCGAAAGAGGACATTTTCGCACATACGTTAGATGAATCATTAAATAGGACAGGCCATGGCGAAGGAGAGTAACGGAGCGACGAAGACTTTCCTCTTGCGCGTCGATGAGGAGACGATGGCGGCCCTTGAACAATGGGCTGCCGACGAGTTCCGTTCTGTCAACGGACAACTGCAATGGATTATCGCCGAAGCCCTGAAGAAAAACGGGCGGAAGAAGAAATAGCATTAATGCGAAAAATGTTGCTGTCTCACATTGCCTTTAGGTAGAGACGCGCCATGGCGCGTCTCTACAAGGGCTTTGGCCCTTTGTGAACGTTTACGATACAAAAAATAGGCATCTATATACTTTTAGACCCTAACAGAGACAACATGCCAAGCTGCCACCACCCCAACACCAAGGCTGGGTCACTTGCAGTCCGTCTGGCAGTTTTTTGAAGGTTTTCTCCGTTGCGCAGCGAAGCGGAGTGGGAGCGGAGCGGCAGGAGACTGGATGCGGAGATAGCGTTGGTATAGCCTTGGTACAGCCTTGTATTCAGCATGGCAATTTTGTCATTTTGTCATTTGTCAAAAAATCACAATAAGCGATTTCGATGTTTTCCCCTTTTCTCTTTTCGCCTACTTGCCATACCTATTTTAATAATTGTTTTATATATACAAGAGGATCGGATTTGCTTATTGTGACAAAATGACAAATGATTTTTTGACAAAATGAATTTTGTTATATTATTGATAATGATTTTGTTGCATAAAAACGGGCATTGTGATTTGTCATAAATAGGTCGAAAAAAAACGACTTCCTTTGTTTTGTCAACTTATCGTATCTAATCGGGATGTGCCCGCCCGTTGACATGACTTTGGCAATCAACATGGGTCAAAGAGTAAATAATTACCGGTAATTATGGATGCGTCCTTCAGCAAGTTCAGGGAACAGTGCATGAATTGAACAGATTTGCCTGGTGCAAGAAAAGAAATTTACTCCAAAATTTACTCTGAATTTACTTTCTCTCGCATTGGCGGAATCGGATTTTTTGGAACCACAGATTAGCGGATTACGCGATTTTTCAATAAACTACAGATTATACAGATTTCACAGAATTTTAAATGCGCCTTGCGCATAAATTGGCACAGAGTGTATCTGTAGGCTTTTTCTACCCGTTCTCTACTTGTTCCCTAATCGTTCCCTAAGGTGAACTCGATGGAAAGCTTATTGTTCCCCATGGTCAATTAGTGAATGATCGAGTTCACCATTGCCATCGATTGACTTCATGTTAGGGGAATGACCTTGATATAATAGAGTTATGACCTTAGTTATAATAGGGAAAGATGTTGGGTTGAGACAAGGAAGCCTCGCAGTCACGTAGTCTCGCATCTCTGAAGCCTCGAAATCCGATTTAATGTTTGATTTTGGACGGTTACTTATTTTCTCTCTATGGAATGCCTTTGTGTTTTCGAAAGAAACTTGTCTCCATGGTTTCTTGATCCTCTGATGGTTGCAACATCGTTGCTCTTTTGTTTCGGGGAGCCTGATGACATTGTCACCGTCCATGTATTTCAGGAGCACTTGGTTGATGAGGCTGAGTCCCAATTGACGTTTCAGCCGCTGCACATGCAGATAGGCTTCGGTTCCTTTTGGTCCATTCAATTCGCTGGGCTTGTTGGCTTTGAGCCATGCGGTGACAGCTGCATGTCGGGCGGCGAACCTCGAACGCTGTTCCTTTTGTTTTTCGGTAGGAGGCCGATGTCTGGGTTTGGAGAGTCGCGAGATGCGTATTTTGCCGCTTGATGTGTTGGTGGCAAAGTAGAAGTCGGCATCTTTCCCATACTTGCCGCTGATGCCTTTGATGATGTCGATAGGTATTACTCTTGCCATAATTCTCCTTGTTTATTGTTACAGTTCCGTCTTATTCCTTCGGGATGCCTTCGGGATGGTTTCGGGATTCCTTCGCGATTGGCATTTCTCGGAATTGTGCAGCAAAGATATAAAAATAGCTGGATTTACTTGTGCGATTCCATACGTTTCGTGCGTTATGAGGAGGTCGCAGCCTCGCTACCCCGAAATCACCTGCCGATATATTATGTAGTTTTGCTTTGAACAGTTGCTTAGAATACTGCAAAAATAATTTTTGGGTTGCAAGGTTGCTTTGTGTGATGTGATGTGGGAAAATGTTTATTTTTGTAGGTTCACTCAAAAATGGTAATTATGCCTGTAAACAAAAATGTTTTATTGCGATATAGGGTGCTGGATAGGTGCCTGAGAAATGCTCATCGAGAATATGATGCGAAGGATTTGCTTAAGGAATGTAATAAGGAACTGGAGTCCGCTGGCTTTACCCCTGTGAAGTTGAGGACAATTTATGATGATTTAAAAAAACTTGGTGAGGAACCTTATAATGCTCCTATTGAGAAATTGCCTGGTTATGCCAATGAACATGTTTTTAGGTATGAGGATAGTGGTTTTGTCTTGCCATTGGTGACGCTTGACAAGGATGATAAAGAGTTGCTTCATAAGACGATAGAAATGCTAAAGGCATACGATGGAGTACCTCAATATCAATGGGTGACGGCTTTGCTGGCACAGATTGAAAATGGAAATGGAGTGAATGAGATGCGAAGGTATGTTGAGTTTCAGAACAACCCGGACTTAATGGGCATTGAGCATTTTCAAACTCTGCTTGGGGCTATTATGGAAAAACAAGCTTTGCATGTTGTTTATAAGCCATACGGCAAGGAAGACATCGCAATGAATCTTTACCCATATTATCTAAAACAGTTTAATGATAGATGGTATTTGGTTGCTAGAGTTCAAGGCTATGAAAGTTTGACTGTACTGGCCATTGATAGGATAAACAGAATAGAACTGCTTCATGTCGATTTTGTTGGGACGGATGCCGATATGGAGGAGTTTTTTGACAATGTCATTGGCGTGACAGTTTATGAAAACAAACCTGTTCAGGAAGTCCGTCTAAGGATTTCGGAGAAGCGTTATCCTTATATAGAGACGAAGCCATTGCATTGGACGCAGACTGAATTAAAAGGAGAGTCAGGGAACGGATGGCGTGTGGTTCGGTTGCGTGTGAAGGTGAATAATGAACTTGAAGCGGCTATTCTGTATTTTGGTGATGATGTGGAGGTGCTTGCTCCTGAATCGTTAAGGAAGCAAATAGGAGAAAGAATAAAGTGTTTGGCAAAAATGTATGGCTTTGCGGATACTTTGCAAAGTGAGTGAATACTTTTGCAGCCGATTTAGGAATTGTTATTGTTTAACCAAATTAAGTTGTTGCTTATGACTAAGATTTTATCTTCACAGTTGGAACCGGAAATGATTATTGGCAGAGCCTTGAAGCAAGGCGAGACGTTGGTGCCTTTGAGAAACCTTATATCTATTATCCATAGTGAGGTTGAGGCCGAGGCCGTTGGTTATTTTATTCTGAATAGCTGTTACACCAAGAATTACAAGGAAAGCCTTTTGACATACGAGGATGATGTTGACGATAAAAAAAGGTTAGAGGCTTTGCGTCATGGGCCAGCAAAACGTGTCCCGTGGCGTAATAATATTTGTTTGGCAAGAATTGACACGAACTATTACCCAAGCGATGGAATTCATATCGTCAACATTGAGGACAATGAAGGCATTTTGATAGCTGGTTCGACAAAGTTTAATGAAGATGAGACTTTTGTTGGAACAGAGCCTGATGATGAATTGCCTGTTCATTGGGAAAGAAGAGGCACTTGTCCGAAACTTTACACCTATGGTGATGCTTTTGTGTTCCAAAATATCCGACCTGATATTATCAATACTCAATATTTGCTTCGTGCCTTGACATCAGAAGAGGTGAATATGCAAGTGGAAAATATTTACAGACCTTCATTTGCAAATGGAACGGTTGGTTACACCGAAGAGGATTTCTTGTCTTTGGCGATTCCTGTACCGAGTCTGGAGGAACAAAAGTTTCTGGTGGATCTTGACTATAATCACATCAACAGTTCTGATTGTAAGATGGCTTTGAAGAAATATCTTCGGGTTAGAATGAAGAATGTTGAAATCATTGACGCCAAGATGGAATTGCTTTCCCTATTATATGGATATGCGGGGGGATCTGATGAAAAGGTATCTAACAGTTTGCCGATTTTTTGTGATGGTATATTAACGGAAAGAGAAATGCTTGTAATAAAACATTTCTCAAAAGATGTCTTCGATTATATTTTCACTCCGTTAGTCGGTTCCAAAAATGAGTTTTTCGATGTTCCTAACGAATTATCTGATTTCATGTTCAATTTATTGAATTTGAATAATGGTGGCAAAGAGGTCGTGTATAACCCATTTGTGAAATTTGGCTCACTAGCCCAGCATGATGCGATATTTGAAGGAGAAGAAATTGACGAAAAGGCTTGGGCGGTAGCCAAAGCAAGATTGTGTATTGCCGGTATAGAGAATAATTTGACATTGGGAAATCCATTGGATGATTATGGGAAGAGGTATAAGTATATTCTAAGTATGCTTCCGTATGGAAGACAGGGAGAGGTGTCGTTGGAGTGCATTGTTTCAACCCTTTATGAAAAAATGGAATTAGGCGGCAGGATGGTTGTTGGTGTGCCATTTAGTTTCTTAAAAGGAACTGATAGACTTGGAATTAGACAAAGGCTATTGGCAGATGAGGCATTATGTGAAATTTATGTCTTACCAGAATATTTGATGAAACCAGCTACAGCAGTTCGTCTTGCCGTACTTGTTATAAATAAGGGAGGAACAAATTGTCATGGATACGATAAGGTGCGCATGATTGATTTTTCATTTGCGAAAAAGATCAATTACGAGGGAAATGGGGCTAATGTTGACTTTGATATTAAAGCTGCTACAGAGGCCTATGAGCAATATTGTCTTGGATTTGAAGACAGAAGTGGCTTAAGTGTGGTTGAAATTCCTTTTGCACAATTGTTGGATACGTCTTTTGAAAGAGAATATGTGATAAATCCTCTCGTCTATTTTGCAACATCTCGGATTAAAAGAAAAAAGAAAGATGCAAATTTTGTCAGATTGGGAGATTTGGTCGAGCTGAATCATGAAAACAGGGCTACTGACCCTATGAGAATCGTTGATTTAGCATGTTTTCCAAAAGAAGGTATAATTTTGGAAAGTGACTTTGAGAAATTGCCATTGACAAGTCCTGTAGGTCCTTGTAGAATATTGAATTGTGATGGTTTGTTGCTTTCAGGTGTAAAAAGGGGATTGAAATGTATTTGTTTCAAACGCAACGATAAGTTTCCTGTTGCTTATTCCAGTGACCGAATTTTTTCTTTAAAGTTAAAGTCTAAAAATGTAGGTCTTGAATTTTTAGCATGTGAGTTAAACGGAGCTGATTATGTTAATGAACAGATAGATGCGCTGACGGCTGGTAGTGTTTTGCTAAGACTTCGTTCTTTTGAGTTGATGAATATTTTGGTCGATGTTCCTTCTCAGGAAGAACAGGTAAAAAGAGTTGAGTCATATAAATCTGCCGAACTTGACAGATTGCTTGGAGAAAAGGGACGGGAAATCAAGATGCAGCATGAGGATTTTGTTCGTCGCGTGAGAAGCAGAAAACATGCCATAGGCAATGTTATGGGTGAAGTTGTTCCGGCGTTTGATGGATTGGTTGACTGTTTCAATGAACATGGAGGCAAATTGACTGAATCAGATTTGGTTTGGAAGGGTTTTGACGACACAGTTGGCTCCGTGATTGCCAAGTTGCAGAAGGAGATCTGTAGAGTGGCTGAGATGGTTTCAAACATGACAAATGCGGTTGATGTCGAATTTGGCACTCCTGATGAGTTTGTGGTAAAAGACTTAGTTGAGGATTATATCAGCAGCCATGTCTTCAACAGATGCACTGTCAGGATGAATTATAACGAAGAAGCATTTGCTGAGGCTTTGGGTGAACGTAATGAGGTCGCTATAAAAGTTTGCAAGGATGATTTCAATAAAATCCTGGACAACATTGTGACCAATGCGGTAAAGCATGGATTTACAGATGAAGGGAAGACATACTATATTGAGTTTGATGTCGCTCCGACTATAATTAATGGTTGTTTGGCTGTCGGAATATCTGTTCGCAATAATGGAAATCCATTGCCAAAAGGAATGACGGTAGAGAAGGTATTTCAAGAAGGCCAAAGTACTTCTGGCAGTTTTGGCATTGGAGGATGGTTCATTAAGAGTGCAGTTGAACAATTTGGAGGGGAGGTTGACATGGATTTGTTTGACCCTGAAGAAAATGATTTTTCGATTGAATATGTTTTGAAGTTTCCAATTAGTAATCTTTAACTTTAATAGATATGATGCATAAAGTCTTATGGATTGATGATGAATTAAATCAAGGCAGTTTTATCAGACAAGCAACCAAGTATAATCTTGAAATAGAACAGGTTGAGTGTTATTTTGATGGCATCAACAAACTGAAAGGCGGAAAGACTGCTTGTAGTGCGGTTATTCTTGATGTGAACTGCAAGTATAAGTCGGATGAGGAAGTGACATCTGTTGAGGCAATTCGGGAGCATTTACATGAAATTACCGGATATTGTGAAAGTAAAGACGAAAGACTTGTTCCTTGGTTCGTTTATACGGCTGGCACAGGTGATGCTGAAGGTTATGTGAATAGTTTGCGAAAGAATAAACCGTGGGACGATGTCGCCTATTACAATAAGGGTGATGACTATAAGTTGCTTTTTGAGCATATTCAAAATGCAATTGAAAAGGTGCCTTTGAATATGATTCACAAAAAATATGAAGTTGTGTTCAGTGTCTGTCCAGACAAGAAAGATGAATTGGAGCGCGTGATGTTGGCCGTTGAAAACAACGATTTCAAGGATGCTTCGGCTTTCAATGATATGAGGAAAGTCTTGGGGTGGGTGAAAAAGAAGCTGGGGATTTTAGGTTTTCTTAGAGAAGATGTTAAGACTTTGCGTGATGTGTCTTATTTCATGAGGCAAATTAGCAAAAAAGATGCTCAATTTGTTCCGGAGTATATTAGCGGCTCTTTTTATTACGTAGAGGGAGCATCGCAGAATGGAAGCCATGGGGAAGATGATAAAGAGCCTGGCGCGGAGAACAACTTGGTCGTTGATAGGGATGTTAAGACTGGTTGTGCGCCTTATTTGCTGAATGGCGTGTTTTATTCGTTGCTGACCTTGATTAATTGGTTGGGGAGTCTGTCGAATGAGGCTGGCGATGTTGAAGAAAGACGGAATAAAGTGCTGGCCATGAACATACCTTTCGACAAGAAGGATGGCAAAAAACAGGATGATACTGACCGTGAAGAAAGTGCGAGTAAGGCGATTGAGTTTCCTGAATACGAAGGGAAGGAATTTGTTTTAGAACAGGAAGATGGCATTTTGCATTGTGGGTATTGCTGTGTGCATGAAGCCCATGTGGGTAAAGTTGGAAAGGCTGTCCGTTTGGAAAATGTTGTTCCCAACACTTGGAAAAATAAATATGAGAAGTATAAATGCTTTGCAAAGAAAGTGACTGTTGTTGGAGAGTGAATCGAATTATTGGGGAAAGGCATCTTGAACTTTTAGTCGGATTGGGGGCCGTACTGACGTGCTTTCGTGTTAACGATGGTTTTTTTTCGTGTGACTCAAAAATAAACAAATAAATATTTTTGGGTTGTAAGGTTGCTTTGTGTGATGTGATGTGGGAAAATGTTTAATTTTGTGGGTTCTTTATTAATAGTTAATTCTAAATATATAGTATGGCTAAGAAGGTGACTGACAAATCTATCAACATTGATAGTATTCTCTTCAATTGCCGCGACATTTTGCGGGCGGCGCGCAACTCGGGGTCTTTCTTTGAGAAGCGTGACATGATGCTTACTTTGGTGTTTCTCCGTTTCATTGGGGAGAAGTATGAGGATGGCGTTGCGAAACTGAAACAGCGTCTTAAAGATGAGGGGTTAGACCCAGAGGATGAGCAGATTGTGGCTGCTTTCTTCGAGGATGCTTCATTTGCGGATGGCACTTACAATTTGCCTCCCGAGGCGCGTTGGTCAACGATAATCAACACTCCGGCGCCAGGCTTGAATGTGGCTTTGGATGAGGCTTTGCGCAGTATTGCCACTAACTCGAAACAACTGAAGGGATGCTTTGTGGAGGGTACTTTCATGACGCGCAATCTTGCCGCTAACGACATCAAGAAGCTTGTGGATGAGGTGAACAAGATTAGCCATAAGGCTTTTGGTGAAGAGAAGGACTTGATTGGCCATGTGTATGAATATTTCCTGAAGGCGTTTGCCGTGGAAGCCACCAAGGAGGAAGGTGAGTTTTATACGCCGCATGATGTTGTGCAGTTGATTGCCAATATGATTGAGCCTTTCGATGGAACTTTGTATGATCCTGCCTGTGGTTCGGGCGGTATGTTCATTCAAAGTGCCGACTTGGTGAAAGCACGCCAAGGCAATATCGAGAGGATTAACATTTACGGACAGGAGAAGGAGCCGGCGACATATCGTCTGGCGAAGATGAATCTTGCCTTGCGTGGCCTTAGCCATCATTTGGGCGAAGAGGCTGACTCGTCGTTTACCCACGACCTGCACAAAGGGCTTTACTTCAACTATATCATGGCCAACCCGCCTTTTAACCTGAAGAGCTGGTATAACGACAATCTGCATGATGATGCACGCTGGGCTGATTATGCAACACCGCCAGAGAGCAATGCCAACTATGCCTGGATCCTGCACATGCTTTCGCACCTGAAGCCGAGTGATGGCGTTGCGGGTTTCCTGCTTGCCAATGGCGCTTTGAACGACGGCGACACGCTAACCATACGGCAAAAGCTGATTGAAAACGACAAAGTGGAAGCCATCATCGTGTTGCCAAGAGAGCTTTTCTTTACAACCGATATTAGTGTGACGCTTTGGATACTGAACCAAAACAAGAAGGGCGGCATGTACCATGAGCGCATGTTGCGCAACCGCGAGAAAGAAATACTCTTCATGGACTTGCGCCAATGGACTGAGAACCCTGTGAAGGGCGAACAGAAGAAGAAGGTGCTTTTGAGTACCGAGCAGATTGAGAGAGCTGCCGAAATTTATCATACCTGGCAAGCCGAAGGGACGGATGGAGGCGATTATGCCGTGCCGGAGCTTTACCGCAGCGTGAAGTTTGACGAAATAGCGGCGAAAGGCTTTGCCTTGACGCCAAGCAAATACATTGAGTTTGTTGACCACGACTTGGACATTGACTATGCCAAGGAGATGGCACGCATTCAAGAGGAAATGAGGCAGATACTTGCCGCTGAGAAGCAGTCGCAGAAAATGCTTGAAGAGGCTTTTAAGGGCATTGGCTATGAGATAGAGACCCGGAACACTGTGGTGGATTATGTTTGCGGCAACAGCCTCCCGCCAACCATGGCAGCGGAAGCGGAACATAAATTTCCTTGTTCAATGGATGAATAATCTTAACGCTTTGAATGATAGGATTATATAAGGTGATAATCTTGCAACGGCAAATAAAGAAACATCAAAATGGATTTGACTATGGAACCGAATATAGATATTAACCTTGCAAACGGTAACACCACATCTCCGCAGTTCAACGAAGTGCTGGAAATGATTAAGGCAGCGAAGCAAAAGGTTTTTGCTGCCGTCAACACGTCATTGATAGACCTCTATTGGCAAATAGGTTGCTACATAAGCCAGCAAGTAGAAAAATCCGGCTGGGGCAAGTCGGTAGTGGAGGAACTGGCCAACTACATACGTACTCAGGAGCCAAATTCCGAAGGTTTCTCCAAACAAAACCTATGGCGTATGAAGCAGTTTTACGAGACCTATAAAGATGCCGATGAAAAACTCTCAGCACTGCTGAGAGAAATTGCGCCAAAGGCAGAAAGCATTTTCCGCGACCACTACGTGATGGAGTTTGTGGGCGAACAAAACGGCAAGCCTGAAAACACGTTCCGCAAAACTTTGATAGCCAGGATGCGTGATTTCATTCTCGAACTCGGAAAGGATTTCATCCATATTAAAGACGAATTTCATTTGCAGGTGGGGAACAGCGATTTTCGCATCGACCTGCTTTTCTACCATAGGGAATTGCAATGCTTGGTGGCTTTTGAGCTGAAAACAGAGAAGTTTAAGCCCGAACATTTGGGACAGCTCAACTTCTATCTCGAAGCGCTCGACCGCGATGTGAAGAAGCCCCACGAAAATCCCAGTATTGGGGTGCTGCTTTGCAAGAGCAAAGACGACGAAGTGGTGGAGTATGCACTTAGCCGCAGTCTTTCGCCAACAATGGTGGCCGAATACGAACTGAAACTGCCTGACAAGGCCTTGCTGCAACGCAAAATGCAGGAATTGGCAGAACTAATAGACGACGAACAAGAATAACACTTCAGAAGTATGGCATTGAGTAAAATTAGATTAGGAGATATTGTAATTCCATATAAAAACAAATGTGGGAATCCCCATTTAACACCATACGAAGTCTCTGGCGTTAATAGAGATAAAGAGTTCTTCGAACCTTCTCACCAAGTCGGTGCAGATACTGAAAATTATCAAAACGTTCCACCCCATTTTTTCGCATGTAATTTGATGCATGTTGGTAGAGATGTTGTCTTGCCAATTGCATTTAATCATACGGATTCCATCAAACACGTAAGCCCTGCTTATACAGTCTTTTCCTTAAAAAAGAATGTTGGAATATTGGAAGAATATTTCTTTTTATACTTAAAATCAGACGAACGTGATAGGTATTTTTGGTTCCATACAGATTCTTCAGTGCGGGATGGAATGTCTTGGGAAGATTTTTGCGATATTGAAATCGACCTTCCTTCGCTCGACATCCAGCAGAAGTACGTGGACGTATATAACGCGATGTTGGCCAACCAGCAGAACTACGAGCGCGGACTGGAGGATTTGAAACTCGTGTGTCAAGGTCATTTTGATATTGCCAAAAAGGAACATTGTGTGAAGCTCGGTGAGATTATCGAAAAGGTTGACAAACGTAATAACGATTTGGCCTATGGAAGTGAAGATGTTCGAGGAATAACAAATAAGAAACAATTCGATGATACGAAGGCTGATTTGATAGGAGTTGACATTTCCAAATTCAAAATTATAGATAATGGCGTCTTCGCCTATAATAGTCGTACTGACGGTCGTGACATGCTTGTTGTTGCATTGAATAATACGCAGCAATCGTATATAGTAACTTTTAACTATAACGCATTTAGAATAAAAGAAGATTGCCGCAAGGTGATGAATTCAGACTATTTGTATTGTTATTTCTGCCGCCCTGAGTTTGATCGGTTGGTTAGGTTTAATTCTTGGGGCTCATCACAAGAACTACTTTCTTGGGATAATCTTTGTGATATTTCGGTTCCTTGTCCACCGTATGAGGAACAGATATCTATTGCTAATGCCTTTGATGTATACAAAGAAAGAATGTCTGTAAACGAGCAATTGAAAACACAGATAAAGGACATTTGTCCGATATTGATAAAAGGGAGTATTGAGGAAGGGAGAAAGAATTGAAAAATAAAGGAGGTTGGTTATGAAAGTTACTAAAATTAAAACGATTAAGAATCTTGCAGTATTTAAGGATTTTCAATGGGATGACTGCGTTAAAGACAAGGATGGAAGAATCCAAACTTTTCAAGACATAAATATCATATATGGCAGAAATTATTCAGGAAAAACAACTTTGTCAAGAATATTTCGAGCATTTGAAACTGGGAAAATATCTGATAAATATGCAAATCCCGAATTCCAATTAGAATTCAAGGATGGAGGATGTGTTGGCCAAACTCAAATTAACAACAAGCAAGATTTCCGAGTCTTTAACTCTGATTTTATTGATGAAAATTTATCAATCCTTCGAGATTCAGATAGTGGTAAAATTCAGCCTTTCGCGATATTAGGAGATGGTAATGCCACTTTAGCATCAGAGATAGAAAGCCTTCAAAATGAATTAGGCAAAAATGCAGAAGAAGAGAAAACTGGTTTATATAAAGAACTGGGCGATAAAGAAAAAGCATACAAAGACGCTGACAAAAAGTATAACGACGCTGACAAATCGTTAAGCAAACGCCTGACTGATAAAGCCAGCCAAATGAAGAATCAAAATGGCAACTTTGTTTCTCCTAATTATGACAAAACAAAATTAAAGTCAGATATAGAACAACTTTCTAGCTTTACTTTTAAAACAGAACAAGAAATAACAGACTTAAAAAAACTGTTGCAAGAAGAAACAAAAGCGAGTATTCGAAAAGCCTCCGCTTCGCTACAGTATGACACTTTAGTTTCAGAAACAAAAATTTTGTTAGCCCGCAAAGTTGAAAGTGCAGATAAAATTCGAGAACTTGTAGAAAACTCTTTGTTGAATAACTGGGTAAAAGAAGGACTTGATTTACATAAAGAAAGAAATACGTGTGCTTTCTGTGGTCAACCTCTTTCATCTGATAGATTGGAAATGTTGCAACATCATTTTAATGAAGAAATGGATGCTCTTCAAAATGATTTGAGAACAGAGATAACAAAGATTGAGGACGAAAAGACGAATGCCAAGAAAATAGTTGAAAACATAAGTGAAACCAATTTATATGTTAAGTTTCAAAATGATGCAAAAGCAAGTTTGGAAAGCATTAAAAAGATAATTTCTAATTATTGTCAAGAGTTGGATAAGCTATCTACTCAATTAGAAAATAAAAAGAAAAATGTGTTTCATGAACTTGTTTTTGTGGAACCAGATGATTTTACACAACAGATTTTAGATGCACTTACGGATTTTAACAAAATTGTAGAGGACGCAATTACATATGGGAATAATTTACAGAAGGAAAAGGATGAAGCAAAAAATACACTTCGGCTCAATGTGGTCAAACAATTTGTTGACGACATTAAATATTCGGATTTATGTAAAGAAATAGACAATCTAAAAAAAGAAGCGGATCAGAAAAAAACTGAATTTGACAATTTTAAGAATGATGTTAATCAAAAAGAAAAAGAACTTGCAATTAAGAAATCACAGTTGAATGACGAAGAAAAAGGTGCAATCAAAGTCAATGAATATTTAACAAATTTCTTTGGTCACGAATTTCTACAATTAGTTCCAATAAAGGAAGAATCGGAAAACGCAGACGCAAAGCACTATCGTTTCGAAATCCAAAGAAATGGCAGTAAAGCGTATAATTTAAGTGAAGGAGAATGCAGGTTGGTTGCTTTCTCTTATTTTATGGCTAAACTCAACGACACAGAAACCGCAGGCAAAAAGCCATTAATTTGGATAGATGACCCGATTTGCTCTTTAGATGCAAACCATGTATTCTTTGTATACTCTTTGATTTCTTCAGAAATTGCAATAAAAGATAATTTTGAACAACTTTTCATCACAACTCATAACTTGGATTTTCTGAAGTATCTGAAAAGACTAAAAAGCAAATATGTTGATAACGACAGAGATCGTTCTAAAGGATATTTCATTATAGAAAGAAAAAATGATGATACGAATTTGATGGTTATGCCAAAATATATGAAGGATTTCGTCACAGAGTTCAATTATTTATTCGATTCTATATATAAATGTGCGAATTCAGAATTAAGTGAAGAAACGTATCCTCTATTCTATAATTTCAGCAATAATGCTCGCAAATTTTTAGAAATATACCTATTTTACAAATATCCAGATGATAGTGAAGATAGAGTAAAGCAAGAAAGCTTTTTTGGAGAAAAGATACCCGTTTTTTTGAATGAGAGGGTTACTAATGAATATTCTCATTTAAAAGGCGATATAGAACGAGCATCAAATCCTGTTGAATATCCTGTTGAAACGATGAAAAAAGATGCACAAATGATTCTTGAATGTATACAACATCATGATCAAAAGCAATATGATGCCCTCCTTAATAGTATAGGTGTTAGTGTTTCACCAACAGAATAATAATTTTAACCATGTCCAAACTCACCAATTACAACGGCCGTTACTGCGAAAGCGAGTTCGAGAATGCCTTCATTGCTTTCTTGGAGCAAGAAGGTTGGCACTATACATTAGGCAACAAGATAAAGCGCACCAACAAGACGGATGTGCTCATCGAGGAAGACTTCAAAGAGTTCATTGCCAACATGAATGATGACTTGACGGGCGAGGAAATCGACCGCCTGTTTGATATGGTTAGGCTTGTGGGTGCTGAGACTGATTTCGCCACGCTGCATAAGGTGTATTGCTGGATGGTGAACGGGGTGCAGTTCGTGCCAGAGAACGGACAGGCGCGAATGGTCAGCTTGATTGACTTTGACCCGGAGCATCCTGAAAAGAACATTTTCAGGGCGGTGAACCAATTCACCGTGGAATATACCAACAATGGCCAGAAAGAGAACCGCCGTCCCGATGTGCTGCTGTATGTCAACGGTATGCCGCTTTGCATCGTCGAGCTGAAAAACCCTGCCGATGCCAATGCGACCGTGTTTGACGCATGGGAGCAGATTACGATTCGTTACTGGCGCGACATTCCGCATCTTTTGCACTATTGCCCATTGGCGTGCATCAGCGATGGCGTTCACACCCGATTGGGCACGGTGAAGACCCCCTACGAGCATTTCTATGCCTGGCGTCGTGTGAATGAAGGTGATAAGGTGACGACAATGCCGTTTGATGAGACGAAGAAGATGATACAGGGCGTTTATTCGCCAGCACGTTTCCTGGAGATTTTCCGTGACTACATCTATTTCCGTGATGCAGAATATGACGGCGATGAGTTTGAGTTGGTTTGCCGTTATCCACAATTCTTCGCCACGAAGCTGCTGAAGCAAAGCGTCATCGACTCGGTACAGCAAGGCAACGGGAAGGGAGGAACCTACTTTGGCGCTACGGGATGCGGGAAAACCTATACGATGGCTTTCCTTGCCCGCCAATTGGCGCTTCGCTGCACTGACATTATTGGCTCGCCAACCATCATCATGATTGTTGACCGCGACGACTTGCAGGAACAAGGTTCGAAACTCTTCACGAAGAGTTCGGAGTTTCTGAATTTGGGAGCGGTTGAAGTAGTGCCGACGCGCAAAGATTTGAGAAATGAACTGAAGAAAAGGGAAAGCGGCGGCTTCTACATCTGCACCATTCAGAAATTTTGCGACCGAAGCGATGATGCCATGGGACTCATCAACGAGCGGAGGAACATCATCTGTTTTTCGGATGAGGCACACCGCACGCAACTGGAACATAGCAAGCAAATCAGATTCTGCAAAGATGCTGATGAGAATATGAAAGCCGTGGTTTCGAAGCCCTACGCTAAGGTGTTGAAAGAGGCGTTTCCCCATGCCACTTTCGTCGGCTTTACGGGCACGCCTATCGCAGAGACCTATCAGACTTTTGGCGAAGAGATAGACCGCTACACCATGGACCAGGCAGTGGCCGATGAAATCACAGTGCCGATAAAATACCATCCGCGCATCGCGAAGGTTCTTTTGGATCCAGAGAAGGTGAAAGAGATAGAGCGTTATTACGGCAAATGCGCCGACGAAGGTGCAGATGAAAAGGAAATCAATGCCAGCAAAATGGCGATGAGTTCGATGGAGGTGATATTAGGGGAGCCATCGCGCTTGGCGCGCTTGGCGGATGACATTCATTCGCATTATCTTTCAGCCTGTGAAAACGACCCTGAACGCATCCAAAAAGCAATGGTGGTATGCTCCAACAGGACTATCGCCTATAACCTTCTTTGCTTATTCAGAGAGAAATATCCTGAGTGGTTTGTGGAGAAAAAGACACCAGATGGCGTTGCTGTGACTGATGAAGAACTGAAGAAACTGAAGCCTATGCCCTTTATGGCTATGGTGGCCAGCGTGGGAAGCAATGACCCGGCAGAGATGTATAACTATCTTGGCGGTGTCAAGAACAATGCCAGAAATAAGGACTATGGAGAAGCCTTTAAGGCGGAAAAGTCCAATTTCCGTATTGTCGTGGTGGTGGATATGTGGATAACAGGTTTTGATGTTGAGCCATTGACCTACATGTATAATGACAAGCCGTTGCAGAAGCATCTGCTCATCCAAACCATTAGCCGCGTGAACCGCAAGTACCCGGGCAAAAAATACGGCATGATCGTTGACTATATTGGCATCCGTGACAATATGCGTGTGGCCGTGAAGATGTATGGCGGCGACAACAGCGTTGCGCCTACGGCGGATGATGTTGAGCAAGGCACGATTATTTTCAGGGAGGAGCTGGAGATATTGAAGAGAATGTTTGCGGGTTATGACCTCGCGCCATTCCTGAACCCAGATACCGACCCGATTGACAGATATACCCTGCTGGCCAAGGCAGCCGAATTTGTGTTTTCTTCAACAGAAGAAATGAATTCGGAAGGTGAAAATGGCAAGGGACCTAAAAAGGTGACATTCAAGACATATTTCCTGCAATCGGTCAAACGATTGCGGGTTGCTTACGACATTTGTCAGCCGTCGGGAGAGCTTGGTGAGGAAGAATCAGCACTGGCACAATGTTTCATGGCTATTGCAGGATTTGTCCGCAAGATGAATGGAACGAGCGATATAGATGCAGAGACAATGAACCGTAAGGTTGCGGTCATGGTTGAAGAGGCGTTGAAATACAATAAGGTTGAGAGCGTTCTCGAAGAGGGACAAACGGAAGACATCATTAGTCCGGAGTATTATGAATCGCTTGAAGATGTTCCGATGCCCGCATCGAAGCTGGAACTGCTTATCAAGTTGCTGAAGAAACAGATTCGGGAGTATGGCCGCACCAATGGCGTGGAGGCGAAGAAGTTCCAGGAGCTGTTGGAACAGACCATCAAACAATACCACGAAAGGCGTAAGCACCTCAGTGCAAGTGAGGCAGGAAAGACACAGGAAGAAGCCGTGGAAGACATCGTGAAGAATGCCACCGAGCAAGCCTTGTCGATTCTGAAGTCACTGAACGAAAGCAAAGAGAGTTTCCGCAAATTAGGTCTTACCTTTGAGGAGAAATCGTTTTACGACATTTTGATGTCACTTCGAGACCAGTATGATTTTGAGTATGGCGAAGACAAACTTGTTGACGGGGTTATGGTGAACGACAAATGCCGGATTCTGGCGAAGAAGGTGAAAGAGATTATCGATACGAAGTCGTCGTTTGCCGATTGGCTGAACAATCAGAATGTCAGAAACTCGCTGAAGTTGGATATTAAGATTTGCTTGGTGAAGAATGGCTATCCACCGCAATATAGTCCTGAGGTTTTCAACAAGGTGATGGAGCAGGTGGAGAATTTTGAGGAGAATGGGTGAGAGAGGGGAAATGTGAGTATGTGTGTGCAATGCCACCATACTCAACGTGTTGTGCGTGTGGAAACCTTCCTGTGCGCAAAAGTAGCGATTTATCGGAATTTAAAAATATAAAATTCAATATTTATCGGAGTTTATAAGTGTAAAATCGACGATTTATCGGAATTTAAACGCAAAAAATCTTGTATTTATCGGAATTTAACTATCTTATGCACGGCATAAACGATTGCTGATATGGTTAATGAAAATGTTATATTTCAGGTACTTGCAGAGCAAAAGGAAGAAACAAAGAATTACGACACTCAAAAATGGGTTTCCCGCAAAGAGGAATCGTTGTTTGAGTTCGACAGCAAGTTGGCACTTGCGCAACAAACGTGGATATGTGGAAAGTCTGTTGGAAGCCATATAATTTCGCGAATTATTTGTTTGGATTTTGTCAGAAAATAGCAAATTATTTGTTTGGATTTTGTCAGAAAATGGCGAATTATTTGTTTGGATTTTGTCAAAAAACGTATTTTTGCAAAATCAAAATCAAGTAATTATGTATTACGAAAGGATAATTGACAAATATCTATGGGAATGGGCAGGCGCAGAAAGCCATAAACCGCTTCTGCTAAGAGGTGCCAGACAGACGGGAAAATCAACAGCCGTAAGGCATTTGGGCGAGCGTTTTGATACTTATGTGGAGATTAACTTTGAGAAGCGCCCAACTTACAAAGACCTGTTCGCCAAGGATCTCGACATCAAAAGAATCCTTCCGCTTTTGTCGGTGATGAGCAGGAAGACCATTGCCCCCGGCAAAACCTTGTTGTTCCTTGATGAAATACAAGAATGCCCTAATGCAATAATGGCGTTACGTTATTTTTGGGAGGACATGCCAGAACTCCATGTAGTGGCCGCTGGATCTCTCTTGGAATTTGCCTTGGACGAACTGCCAACTTTCGGTGTCGGCCGCATCCATTCGATGTATATGTATCCAATGACATTCGACGAGTTTCTTATGGCCAATGGTGAACATTTGTTGCTGAATGAACGGAACAACGCTTCCGCTTCCAATCCACTCGATGAAACTGTGTGCGTAGAGCTAATTGATTATTTGCGTACTTATATGCTTGTCGGTGGCATGCCTGAAAGTGTCGCTAAATGGGTTGAGACACACGATTTCAACCAATGCCAACAAGTTCAAGATGATATTTTGACTGGTTATGAGGATGATTTCCCAAAATATAGGAAAAAGGTTGATCCTCAACTGCTTCGCCAGACTTTGAGAAGTGTTGCAGTTCAGACATCTAGAAAGTTTGTGTATTCGCAGGTTCCTGGCGAATATAAATCTGCCGATATCAAAAAAGCACTTGAACTGCTCATGAAGTCGGGTATCGTTATCCCCGTTACTCATTCAAATGCCAACGGATTGCCTTTGGGGAACGAAATCGAGCAAAGTTTCCGAAAAATGCTATTGCTTGACACGGGTCTGATGCTTCGTTTGATGAATATGGCGATGGGCAATACAGAGGAAATAACGACTCAAATCCTTACTTCGTCAGCGGCTGATTTGGTAAATAAAGGAGTCGTTTCGGAAATGTTGGTTGGCCTTGAATACCTTCATTATCAAACTCCCAACATGCGCCATGAGTTGTTCTATTGGGTGCGACAATCGAAGAATTCTTTGGCCGAAATTGATTATGTGATGCCATACAACTTAAAAGTGATTCCCGTGGAAGTGAAGGCGGGAGTGCAAGGTGGGATGAAAAGTCTATGGGAATTCATGCGTGAAAAGAATCTTACCTACGCCGTAAGGTGTTCGCTTGAGAACTTCGGCAAGTTTGAATACGTTGACTCCAAAGCAGATGATGCTGTCAGGCAAGTGACGATATGCCCAATTTATTCAATTTCGCAAATGGGTCGCCTGTTGTGATATAAAATTTGTCTTAACTTACTGACTAATATATCATGGCGACACATTTCATTTTAAATTTCGACTTTGATTGATTTTATTGGTGTCCGCTAAAAAAATGAGAATGAGTCTGCAAATCGAATGAGGTTGTCAATGCCTTGCGTCAGGACTTCTTTCGGCTGCGCGATGTTGATGCGTATGTAATTGTTCCATTCTTGGCCGAAATGCATGCCTGGGATGACGCCGGTTTGCGTGTTTTCGTAGAGCGCAAGACCGAAACGCAGGCCGTCGTTCCATTTTTCGGGCAATTTCGCCCAAATGAAATAGCCACCGTCGTTTTGCGGACAATCGAATCCTGCCTTCGCAAGCCGTTGATTGGCAAAATCATAGTTTTCAATAATGGTGTTCCTCAATTCATTAATACAAGTCTCCGATTCAGGCAAATCAAGGAATTCGGCAATGGCTTGCTGCTGTGGCGCGGCAGATGATAGTCCGATGTAATCGTGGATGAAACTGATTTGTGAAAAATGTTTTTCGTGGAAAAGAAAATAACCCACGCGCCAGCCTGTTATGGAAAATTTCTTCGAGAAACTGTTGACATAGAACACGTTGGGCGTAATTCGGTCAATAGGGTAGTAAGGGCGCTCTCCGTTGAAATATAATTCACTGTAAACGGAGTCTATAATCAGATATGAGCCGAACTCTTCGCACAAATCAATGAGGTAATTCAGTTTCTCCCTGCTGATGGTCTTGCCGTAAGGGTTGCCGGGCGAAGCAATGAAAATCAGGTTTATCTTGTTGCTGATAAAGAATTTGCGGAAATCGTCGTCATCGAAATAATTGTTCGGATTGACTTTATAGGTGCAATATTTGTTGCCGAAAATACGCGGCAGGTTGCTGTACGATTCGTAGGCGGGCGAGAAACTCATGGCGGTGAAATCCTTGCCGTGAATTGATTGCAAATAGGTGTAAATCAGCGAGACGGCTTCGGTAGCACCGCTGGTAATGAAAATCTTGGTGGAGTCGGCACGTTGCGCATATTTCTTGTCCAATTGCTGTAGCAAAAGGTGATTGCCGCAGCCAGGAGCGTATTGGTGAACGTTGGTGCGGCTGATGACATCGGCGAAAATCTCCAATAGTTTCTCGGGTGGACGAAATCCGGGAATGCCTTGCGCAAGGTTCACGCCGCCTTTGAGTTTTATCATGTTGCTGAAATAGCTGATCATCGAACCGGTGATGACCGGCAACTGCGTTTTGGTGTCGAGATAACTCATAAAATGAAATGCTTATGTCGGGCAAAATTAGCAAAAATAGTTTGGAGTATGTCGTCTCAAATGTGGCCGATGAATTAAAACTAAAATAATTGTCTGAATCAGTAAAAGTTACGAAAAAGTTTTGTATCTTTGCAACCCGAAATGAACCACAGTCCGGAATGATGGCAAACATCAGTGGTTCAATGAGATAAAATAAGTTTAACCTCCTCGCGGAGTGGCGTCCGGAACACAACGCGGGTACAATCTTTTACAAAATTAATATGGCAGAAAACGAAAACATCATCAACGAGGCTATGCCAGCAGAAGAAAAGCCAGTTGAAAAAGCCCCTAAGGCTCCTAAGCAAAAACCAGTTCCAGCAGCAGATTTCGACTGGTCATCCTCACACAAGAAGTTCGACAACTACTCAGACGACGAGCGCGCTAAGCTCGAAGAAAAGTATGCCGGCACAATGAACCAAGTCGTCGATCACGACGTCATCGAAGGTACCATCGTCGCCATCACTTCACGCGAAGTGGTTGTCAACATTGGCTTCAAGTCAGATGGTGTTATTCCGTCAGCAGAATTCCGTACCGAACCTAACATCAAGGTTGGCGACAAGGTAGAGGTTTACGTTGAAAACCAAGAAGGTGTCAACGGCCAACTCGTGCTTTCACACAAGAAGGCTCGCCTCCTCAAGTCATGGGATCGCGTCAACGCAGCTTTCGAAAGCGGCGAAATCGTCAATGGTCTTGTCAAGAGCCGCACCAAGGGCGGTCTCATCGTCGATGTGTTTGGCCTCGAAGCCTTCCTTCCTGGCTCACAAATCGATGTCAAGCCTATCCGCGACTACGACGTATTCGTTGACAGCGTGATGGAATTCAAAGTCGTGAAGATCAACCAGGAATTCAAGAACGTGGTTGTCTCTCACAAAGCCCTCATCGAAGATGAACTCGAAGCCCAGAAGGCTGAAATCATCGGCAAGCTCGAAAAGGGTCAAGTCCTCGAAGGCGTGGTCAAGAACATCACCTCCTACGGCGTGTTCATCGACCTCGGTGGCGTTGATGGTCTCATCCACATCACCGACCTCAGCTGGGGCCGCATCAACCACCCAGAAGAAGTCGTCACCTTGGACGAAAAGATCAAGGTCGTCATCCTCGACTTCGACGACAACAAGAAGCGTATCGCCCTCGGCCTCAAGCAACTCACCCCACATCCATGGGAAGCTCTCGATGCTAACCTCAACGTTGGCGACACCGTTAAGGGTAAGGTCGTCGTCGTTGCCGATTACGGCGCATTCGTCGAAATCGCTCCTGGCGTTGAAGGCCTCATCCACGTTTCGGAAATGTCGTGGTCACAACACCTCCGCACCGCTCAGGACTTCCTGAAGGTTGGCGACGAAGTGGAAGCCAAGATTTTGACTCTCGACCGCGAAGAACGCAAGATGTCACTCGGCATGAAGCAACTCATGCCAGACCCATGGGCAAGCATCGCCGAACGTTATGCTATCGGTACCAAGCACACCGCTACCGTGCGTAACTTCACCAACTTCGGCATCTTCGTCGAACTCGAAGAAGGCGTCGATGGCCTGATCCACATCAGCGACCTCAGCTGGTCGAAGAAGATCAAGCACCCGGCTGAATTCACTAAGGTTGGCGAAACCATCGAAGTCGTCGTCCTCGACGTCGATCAAGAAAACCGTCGCCTCAGCCTCGGCCACAAGCAACTCGAAGAAAATCCTTGGGATGTGTTTGAAACCGTGTTCACCGTCGGTTCGATGCAACAAGGCACCGTCATCAACGCTTCTGACAAGGGCGTTCTCGTCTCATTGCAATATGGCGTCGAAGGCTTCTGCCCAAGCCGCTACAGCAAGAAGGAAGATGGCAGCAACGCTAAGGTTGACGACACCCTCGAATTCAAGGTTCTTGAGTTCAACAAGGAATCGAAGAAGATCATCCTTGCTCTTCCACGCCCAGCAGCAGCCGAAGAGAAAGAAGCTCCTAAGTCAGCAGAAGAAAAGGCAGCCGACAAGGCCGCTAAGCAAGCCAAACGCGCTGTGAAACAAATCAATGACACCATTGAACGCAGCACCCTCGGCGACCTCGACATCCTCGCTGGCCTGAAGGAAAACCTCGAAAAGGAAGAACAAGCCGCTAAAGGCGAATAATCATCCTTGACGATAAATCAGGAAACCGCTTCCGTTTGGAGGCGGTTTTTTTTATACCTTTGCCACGTAATTGACACGACATGAAAACGCAACGAATCATTTTCGAACTCCGTGAAGGCGACGAGTTCATCCCGCTCATCCAACTGCTGAAAGCCGCTGGCGTGGTCGATACGGGCAGCGAAGCGCAAGAAGTGGTGACCGCCGGCCTCGTGCTGCGCAATGGAGAGGTTGAAACACGCAAACGCGCCAAGATAACCACTGGAGAAATAATCCAACTGCAAAACATTGAAATCGAAGTAAAATAATGGAAACGAATACTTTACATACACTTCTCGATGTGGTTTCGCATTTCGTGGAACGAAACCAGGTAGCCGAAATCACTCCGTTGGGAAATGGCTTGATTAACGACACCTTCAAGGTGATGGTGCATGGCGACGAGAAGCCCCGCTATGTGCTGCAACGCATCAACAATGCGGTCTTCACCGATGTGGAAATGCTGCAACGTAACATCGAATTGGTGACTGGTCACCTGCGCTCGAAAGGCATCCTGACCTTGCATTTTCTGACAGCCGACACGGGTAAGACCTACATAAAGGAAGATGACAAGTATTGGCGCGTAATGGATTACATTCCTGATAGTTACACCTACGAGGCTATGACTCCGGAATATGCACGTTGTGCAGGACGGAAGTTCGGCGAATTTGAAGCCCAACTCACCGACTTGAAGGAACCCATCGGTGAAATCATTCCCGATTTCCACAACATCGAATTCCGTTTGCGTCAGCTCGACGAAGCCATCGCTGCCAATCCTGTTGGCCGCATGAACAATCCGGAAGTGCAGTCGTATGTCGAAAAGATTAAGGCTGTTGCCGACGAAATGTGCATAGGAGAGAGGCTCTATCGTGAAGGCAAGTTGCCGAAACGCATCTGCCATTGCGACACCAAGGTGAACAACATGCTTTTCGACAAGGATGGTAATGTAATGTGTATCATCGATTTGGATACCATCATGCCGAGTTTCGTCTTCTCCGACTTTGGCGATTTCTTGCGCTCGGCAGCCAATACGGGTGCCGAAGACGACCCCGATTTGGACAACGTGCATTTCGACATGTCCATTTTCGAGGCTTTTGCGCAAGGCTATCTCGAAGGCGCCAAGTCGTTCTTGCTTCCCGTTGAAATCGAGCACCTTCCGTATGCCGCCATGCTGTTTCCTTACATGCAAGCCGTGCGTTTCTTCGCCGATTACATCAATAGCGACACCTATTATAAAATAAGGTATCCCGAACACAACATGGTTCGTACCCGTGCACAATGGAAACTCTTCGAAGAAGCCAAAGCCAAAAGTGGTGAAATGGCTGAGATTGTTAAGCGTTTTGCACTTTAAATAAAGGCGATTATTTACTATTTGACCCAGAAGCATATCATGTTAGTTAGCAAGTTATGTTGAACATTGACGAACTAGTTAGATTTAAGGAAAGATTTATGTCAAGATTTATCATGGATTCAAGCGTAGCGCCTTGATAAACATTCATATTCAATTTACGAAAAGATTTATCACTGATTTTGGCAGGATTTTGTAAATCCAATCGAAAATCCTTGATAAATCAAGCAAAAAGGATTTTTACGATATGAAACAAGGCGTCACTTCGTTCCTTGAATCCGTGATAAATCCTTTATAAATCTGATGATAAAAGGTCTAATTGTATATAGTTGCCTTGTTTTTTTTGATTTACACTATCTTCACATCAAAAACAGCGACCAGTCCAGGAAGGTTTTGAAGAGAGAATTTAGCCTTTTTCATCCGGTTGTCGTTGGGATTGATGATGAAGTTGAAGGCCGTGCTGAAATCGGTTTCTTCGAGGTTGCAATGTGAAATTATGGTGCGGTCGAGGTTGCAATCGGCAAATTGGGCTTTCTTCAAGTTGCAAGTCGTGAAGTCGGCTTCGGTCAGCTGGCATTTTGAAAACGAAAATCCTTGCAGGTTAAGTCCTTGAAATGAAACATATTGCATGAGGCATTCGCTAAATTTTGCGCTGAAGGTGAATTTGTTGGCGTGGCTGAAGTTGGCTCCCGTAAGTTTGCATTGCTCGAAACTGACCTTGTTCCAAGAAGTACCGTTCGATTTGCAAAGGCTCAGGTTGCAAGCCACAAACCGACATTCCTCAAAATTGGTTTTCTGAAATAATATTTCTGTGAAGTCGCAATGCTCGAAAGTGCAGTGATAGTATTCTTCTTCAAGTTCTATAACTCTGAAATCCAATTCTTTATAGGTCTTATTCTCTTTCATTGCAAAAACAGATTGATTTGGCTGGCCTTGATTTTCTTGGCGATAATGCGCTTTTGGCTATCAAGCACAAATATAATAGGTGTGGATTCGATGTCGTAGAGTTCAAACAGGTCGCTTTCGCTGTCTTTTGCGCTGATATTGATGAAGTTGGCATCGGCAACTTGCGAATCGGGATGCGTATCGACAGCAACGATGGTGGTCTCGGGCAAAGCCGATTTCTTTAGTTCGCCGATTTCTTCGTTGCAGACGGAGCAGTCGTGGTCGAAGAAAACGAGCACCACATATCGGCTTCCGATTTCGTGCAAGTCGAAAGGTTGCCCATTAATGTCCTTGCCCTTGAAATCAGGCGCAATTTGGTTGATTTGCAATCGACGTAACCTTTCGGCCTTGTCGGCAATCATCGCAAGGTTTTCTTCTTTCAAGTCTTTGATTTCCAGCTTTGAAAAGTAATTGTCATAAAGATAGATGAAAACTTGGTCTTGCGTCATATACTCTGGATTTTGGTAACGTTCCAGCAGGTGCCAAAGGATGAAATCGCGAAGTTCGGTGCTTATGTTTCGTGCAAGAAGCCAGTCGATTTCGGTGCAGATAGAGTCGGGGAGGGGCGGCACCAACGAATCGAAATAATAGTCGATTTGCCGCTCCATCAAGGGATTGCGGTCGGTTGGACCGTCGAAATCCTCGATGCCGTCCCAGAAATGGTTCGCTTGTGCATGGCCTTGAATCGAAGCATACGCAAGGAAACATAAAAGCAGATATTTGATGAATCTTGTCTTCACGGCTGCAAAAATAACAACAATCCGTATATTTGCAGTCTAAAATCATTTCAAATGAAACGATATTTGCTTATCACTTTGTCCATGATGGCTTTTGCCTTGATGCTGCCGGCGCAAAACTCGCGAAGCATCCGTGTGGCATTCTGGAACATGGAGAATTTCTTCGACCCTTTTGTGGATAGCACACGCGCCTACAACGAGTTCACGCCCGAGGGGATGCAACATTGGACCAAGTCGCGTTTCTACACCAAGCGCAACAACATGTATAAGGCCATTCTCGCGATGTCGGAGAACCATCCCATCGGCATTTTCGGACTTTGCGAAGTGGAGAACGAATATGTGCTGAACTCGCTTTTTGCTCTGACGCCGCTTAAGAAGCACAACTACCGCTGGGTGCATTACGAAGGTCCCGACCGTCGTGGCATCGACCCGGCCATCGTTTATTCCAAAGACTGGTTCACCTTGGTGGAAAGCGCCCCCATACCTTATTATAATCCTGAGGACACGGCCTATCACTCGCGCGATATTCTTTATGCGAAATTCATTGACAACGAGGATGATACAATTCACGTTTTCGTCAACCACTGGCCATCTCGCTACAGTGGCGAGCTGGAAACGGTAGGTTCAAGGGCATGTTCGGCAGCCATCTTGCGTGCGAAGGTGGATTCCATTTGCCAGGCTATGCCCGAAGGCTATCACGCCAAAATCATCATGATGGGCGACTTGAACGACTGCCCGACCGACCCGTCGGTGCATGATGTGCTGAAAGCACGAAAAGCATCTGAATATGAAGATGGTATGCTGTATAACCTATTCGCCGAAAATGAAGGACTGGGGTTTGAAGGCACGTTGAAGCACCAAGCCGATTGGCAGATTTTCGACCAAATTATCGTCACGCCAGCTGTGATTGACGACAAGTCGGGACTGCATTTCAAGGAAGGCTCGGCACGCATATTCTGGATGGATTTCATGCTCGAAGACGACGACACCTATCACGGCAAGAAACTGTTCAGAACCTACATCGGTCCGCGCTATTTCGGAGGTTTCAGTGACCATCTGCCCGTTTTTATCGATTTAAGCAAGTAACATCGGCCTTATTTTCCTATTTTTGCGGCTGCAAATCGCAAACAATCATGTGGGTCATTTTATCGCTGACTTCAGCCTTTCTCTTAGGCTTTTACGACATTTTCAAAAAGAAATCGGTCACGGCTAATGCCATTGCACCCGTGCTGTTTTATAGCACCATGGTCAGTGCCCTCATTTTCATACCTATCATTCTGATTTCCAAGTTCAATCCATCTGCTTTGTCAGATGGTATCCTTGCGCATTTCATGGTGGAGGATATTCCATTGAAGAGTCATTTGCTTATTCTTGGCAAGACCCTTATGGTGTTGTGTTCGTGGATGTTCAGTTACACGGCGATGAAAAATCTGCCTATCACCGTCGTCGGGCCAGTCAATCAGCTGCGGCCAGCCATATCGTTGATTTTACTGCTAATTGTGTTTCAAGAACACTTGACTGCAAATCAATGGATTGGAGTTGTTTTGGCTATCATTTCCTTCTATCTGATGAATCGGTCGGGCAAGAAGGAAGGCATCCAGTTCAAGTCGAACAAATGGGTATTCATGCTGTTGGCTTCGGCTTTCATCGTGGCTTTCAGCGGCATTTACGACAAATATCTTCTCAGCAAGCAGCAGATTTCGCCCGTCACCGTGCAGGCATGGTATGCGATTTACCAATTTTTGCTCATGTTCCTTTTCATGGCTGTGGTGTGGTGGCGCCGCCGCAGGGAGCATCCATTCGAGTGGCGTTGGAGCATCATCGTCATGGCCATATTTGTATCGGTGGCCGACTGCATTTATCTTTCAGGACTTGATCAAGAAGCCGCTGTTATCGTACTTATTCCATTGATTCTGAATGGAGTGAGATTGATTATTTCATTTACGTATGGTGCCTTGTGCTTCAAGGAGAAGAACATCCGCAGCAAGATTATCCCATTGATGATGGTCTTGGCCGCTCTGGTGTTTATGTGCATCTAAGAATGTTTTTTTTACATTTCGCAAATAAAAAATTTGACTTTAACGAAAAAGTCCTATTTTTGTCGGATTATTGAACGAGCATTCTATCTTATGGAAATAAAACGAGTATTTGACTTGCTTCATTATTATGTGGAGCGATACCCTCGCCAAAACATTGCCCTTGCTGGCAAAAAGGATGGTGAATGGGTGAAATACAGCATTCAAGACTATCAGGAATATGCCGATATATTGAGTTATGCCCTCATCGAATTGGGCATAGTAAAAGGCGATAAAGTGGCCATGATTCTTACCAATCGTCCTGAATGGAACATGATTGACATGGCTGTGAATCAGGTGGGAGCCATTACGGTTCCGATTTATCCGACCATCAGCGAAGAAGATTACCGTTACATCTTGTCGCAATGTGATGCGAAAATGGTCATCATTGATGGCTTGGCCGTGATGAATAAGGTAACCGCCATCTTGCCTGACGCGCCAAATGTGAAGATGGTCTATACCATGATTGACCGCGAGATTTATCCGTATTACGACCAGTTGGTTCAGCTGGGAAGAGAGCATCCACATCCTGAGGAACTGAAAGCGCGAGAGGAACAGGTTTTCGAAACCGATTGTGCCACAATTATTTATACTTCAGGAACGACTGGGACGCCTAAAGGTGTCATGCTGTCGAACAAGAACCTGATGAGCCAATTCAAGTGCTTCTGCCACACGCCTTCACCCGATTCGAAGGTGGCTTTCAGTTTCCTACCCGTCTGCCACGCCTACGAGCGCGCCTTGATTTACATGTACCAATACAATGGCATGTCAATCTATTACGCTGAAAGTCTGGCAACTATTGCTGATAACATGAAGGAAGTGCAACCCAATATGATGTGTGCTGTGCCTCGTGTGCTTGAGCGTTTTTACGAGTCAATCTACCAAGCGGGTAAGAAGATGAAAGGGATGTCGAGGACCATTTATTTTTGGGCTTTGCATCTCGGTGAGAAATACAAGGTTAGCCAACAGAAACGCGGATGGTTCTTTGATTTCAAGTTAAGAATTGCTGATAAATTGGTTTACAGTAAGATACGTGAAAAATTGGGTGCCGAGCATTTCGACATTATCGTGTCGGGAGCCGCTTCCATTTCGCAAAAGATGTCGGGATTTTTCTCGGCCATCGGAATGCCGGTTTTTGAAGGTTATGGCCTTACCGAAACATCACCAGTTATCTCTGTCAGCAACCGTTCTGAACATGGCCGTGAAGTGGGTTATGTAGGTCAACCGATTGAAGGTGTGCAAGTTAAGATTACTAACGAAGGCGAAATCATTTGTAAAGGCCACAATGTGATGATGGGTTATTACAAGAATCCAGAACTCACTGCCGAAGTCATCGACAAGGATGGCTGGTTCCATACAGGCGACATGGGCCGCTTCAATGATTATGGAATGCTGCAAATCACGGGTCGTATCAAGAGCCTGTTCAAGACTTCGGGCGGAAAATACATCAATCCGGAGGTGATTGAAGCCAAGTTCTGCTCCTCAAAAATGATTGACCAGGTTTTGGTGGTTGGCGAAAACCAGAAATTTGCCGGTGCACTTATTGTGCCGAGTTTCACCTATTTGAAATCGTGGTGCAAGAGCCAGAAAATCAAATTCACCGCCCCGGAAGAAATCATCCAAAACAAGGATGTCATCAAGATGTATTCGCGTGAAGTGAATCGTTTGAATTCAGGCTTGGGCGAAACCGAAAAGGTGAAGAAACATGTGCTCGTTGCCGACGAATGGACAGTTGCCAACGGAATGCTCACCCCAACCCTCAAGGTTAGGAGAAAAGTAGTGATGCAGCACTACAATGAATTGATTGACAGTTTGTTCGAACAAAAATAAACATTTCATTGCCGCAATGAAACACAAGATTCTTGTGGTTGAAGACGATGCCTCGTTTGGCATGATGTTGCTGACTTGGCTGAAAAAGAATGGTTATGATGCTGTTCTCGCCTCGCGTTACGAACAAGCTAAAATCGAGATTTCATCAAAGGGTTTCAGCTTGATAATCACCGATTTGCGTTTGCCAGATGGAGACGGCATTCTGCTCATGACTTGGGTGCGCGAAAAGATGAAAAGCCATGTGCCCATCATCGTGATGACAGGTTATGCCGAAGTGCAAACGGCTGTCTCGGCCATGAAGCTTGGCGCTTTCGATTATCTGAAGAAACCCATCAATCCAAGCGTGCTCCAAGAAAAGATAGAGGCAGCCTTGGCTGTTTCTGGAGAAGAGATGGTGGAGGAGTTTATTCCACAACGCAAGCAGTTCGTCCGCGGCTCAAGCCCTGTGATGCAACGACTTTACAAACATGTCGAGTTGGTTGCACCTACGCGTTTCTCCGTACTTATCCTTGGCGAAAGCGGAACGGGGAAGGAATACATCGCCCGTATGATTCACGATTGCAGCCCGCGCAAAAATGCTCCTTTCATTCCTGTGGATTGCGGAAGTTTGTCGAAGGAATTGGCTCCGTCTGAATTGTTTGGCCACCTGAAAGGCTCTTTCACGTCGGCCATTTCCGACAAGAAAGGTGTCTTCGAACAAGCCAAGGGCGGAACGGTGTTTTTGGACGAAGTAGGCAATTTGCCCTACGAGGTTCAGATGCAAATGCTTCGCGCTTTGCAGGAACAAAAAGTACGTCCTGTTGGCTCGGCCACCGATGTCAATGTGGATGTGCGCATTGTGGCTGCTACTAACGAAAATATTGAAAAAGCCATCAGCGAAGGTCGTTTCCGCCAGGATTTATACCACCGCATCAACGAGTTTGCCCTCGAAGTTCCGCCTTTGCGTGAGCGTCTTGAAGATTTTGACGAGCTGATAGCGTTTTTCATTGAGCAAGCTAACCTTGAATTGGGCAAGAATGTGAAAGGCATTTCGGAAGAAGCCTTGCGCGTGATGAAACTCCAGCCTTGGAATGGCAATCTCCGCGAATTGCGCAATGTGGTGCGCCGTTGCGTGTTGTTCTCTGAAAGCGAGAGGATTGAATTGGATGATTTGCCCGTTTTCACTCAACCGACAAAAACAGCATTGCAAACGACTGTAGATGAAGATTTTGCCTTGCGTCCTGGCGATGAAAAAGAGCAAATCGAAACGGCACTGCGCAAAGTTCGTGGCAACAAGACCGTGGCTGCCAAATTGCTTCAAATCGACCGCAAGACCTTATATAATAAGATGCACTTATATGGAATCGATTTGTAGGATATTCGATAAGTGTTGCGGCAATTCATCCTATCATTGTACCTTCAATATCTTCTAGCAACTTATCAGTTTGCCCCATAAACTTCATGGCGTCTTCAACCCAATCGGGGTAGGTTTCGGCTGAGTCGGCCTTGCCTCTCATTTCATTCATCTTTGAGAGGAAAGTGATGTCTTGCCCGAGTTGCGTAAACATGGGTAACATTTTATGACACAGTGCTTGTGCACCGATGAAATCGTTGTTGTCAATGCAATTGTTAAAGGCGAGCAAATCGTTGGCAGTGGAAGATGAAAAGACTTCCAGGATGGAACGGATGGATTCGTTGTCGTACCCCATCATCTCGCAAAAGATAGGAAATTTTTCCTTGAAAGGTGATTCTGCAGTTTCGATTATTTGATCGTTTGCTCGACCAAATATTTTCTCTAAGTCAATCAGATTGAATGGTTTGTGAATGAAACCGTCGAAACCTTCCTCTTTAGCTTTTTCGTTGTTGTATTCCATACGGGCAGTCATGAGAATCACAGGCTTCTCTGGGTCTATCTTCTTGAACAATTGTAGGATATCGTTCCCGCTTACGGCACCCATTTCGCGGTCAGTAAGGATGTAGTCGAAGGCATCTATCTGATGCAAGGCATATTCAACGTCGTTTTTCGAACTGCACGGAATGCCGATATGTCCGAGTTTTTCCAAAAGTCCTTCCAAAACTGACAATAAGGTGTTATCGTCGTCGATTATCAAAATATTGAGAGGCAGGAAATTATGTTGGAGAATCGTACCTTGTTCCTCGTTTTCCTCATGTGCAATTTCGATAGGTATCGTGACATTGAAATGGCTTCCTTTCCCGACTTCCGACTCGACCTTGATTTCGCCTTCCAGCAAATCAACGAGACCTTTCACAACGGACAAACCGTAACCGCTGCCTTCGGCAAATTGGTTGTAGGTGTCGATGCGGGCAAAAGGCTTGAAAACCTCATCAATCTTGTCTTGTGGAATGCCCATACCGCTGTCAATGATGTCGATGACAAGCCTTGAATCGTCAACCTTTGCCTTAAACTCCACGGAGCCTTCTAAGGTGTATTTAATGCCGTTTGAAATCAAGTTACTTATTATCTGCTTGATTTTCAGCTTGTCAGAAACGATTATGGTTTCTTCAGAAATGTCGGAGTTGAAAGCGAATAGAAGTCGTTTCTGCTGTGCAATAGGTTCGAACATGGCGACAGTTTCCTGACAGAGCGTCAACGCGTCGAAAGGCGTCTTTTCTGCTTTTAGCTTGCCTTGTTCAAGACTTGAGAACTCCAACAGGTTGGTGAGCAAGTTTAGAATGTGGTCGGCAGACTGTTCTATCGATTTGATTTCCTTTTCGTTAACCGACTTGTCCATAAGTTCGGCATTGCCAAGAATGGAAGTCAGAGGAGTTTTGATGTCGTGCGAAACGGAGAGTAACAGTTTATGACGGCTTTCCAACACTTCTTCGGTCCGCTTCTGAGCATCCTCGGCAGCGAGACGCATTTTTGCAATTTTATTTACATCGTTGACAATCAATATGATGAATATAATTATTAAAAGCAAAGTCACAAAGCCAATCAAGGATGAAATCTTGGTGTTTTCTTTGATTAAGGCCTCGCTTTTCGAAATTTCAGCCACCGTTGAGTCGAGAATTTCCTGGTTGAGTTGAAGCAACATAGTAGAGATTTTCTCCGATAGTTGGTTGTCGTCGGCAATCAGTTGGCTGGCTTGCTTTTCGTATTCCTTTATTTTGGCTTTGTATTCGTTTTTAGCCTGGTCGGATAAGGAACGTAGGTCGTAAAGTATTGGAAGACTATCTGTTTCGTGCTTTACTAACGTGTCGTGTCGTACAATTGAAACTTGCACGATGCTGTCTTCTTCAGGACTGAAAACGTTGCCAATCCGTTGCCAAAAGTTGAGTCTCTTTTTCTGATGAACGATTGTGTCTTTGATGGTTGTCGTAACGAAAGTGGGTTCTTCGCGTTTAATAGGTTGATAGTCATCGATGGTGCGGTCAAATTCGACTAACGGATTGAAGTTGTAGAACTGCATTGATAAGGTATAGCTGATTTTTCCCTTCTTTTCGATAAGTGCTGCAATTTCGTTGATTCTCTGCTTGTTTTGTTCGCTGAAATCGGTTCTTGATATGGAATCGGCTATGCTGTAAAGTTCATCGCGCTGTTGTGCAAACTGATTGATGAGTAGTGGATTGTTTGAAAAAGCTATGAGATTGGAAGTGTTTTGTGCGGTATGGACTTTTTGCGTGAATTGGCTTGCCCATTCAAGGGTCGTGTTTTTTGATTTGATGTTAGTCCTTTGATTTTCAATGGAATGGCGCATGTCGAAAATATAATAGAACATGGCGTAACACAATGCTATAACGAACAGATAGGTTGCAACTATCTTCCAGTTCGTGTTCCGTTCAACGGAATTCCTATTTTTTTCTTCTTTTGTCATGGGACTGCAAATGTAGTTTTTTTTCTTATTTTTGCGCAAATTATTTAGCCATGAAAGTTTTTGTCAATGATGTAGAAGTCAATATTTTCGAGGGTGCTCGCGTGATTGATGCGGCTCATAAGTTCATACAGCAGTTCGAGTTATTCGAAAAATTAAAGCATTTGACGGCACGAGATGCTTTCCACAACCGCATCGACCTTGACGGTGCTTTGCGCGATGGCAGCAGAATTTATCTAGATTAAAACATCAGACTTATGAAACATTTCTATTTTTCTGTATTAACTATTTGCTTGATAGTTTTTTATGGCTGCAATTCTAATCCTGCTACCCAGAAAAAAGCCAACAGCTCCGAAGTAACCGAAGTGGCTATTTTGGCGGTGAACGACATTCATGCCAACATCGACTTATTCCCGCAATTCGGTGCCTTGGTTGACAGCTTGAGAGGCGTTTATCCTGATTTGCTGGTGTTTTCGGCTGGCGACAACCGCACGGGAAATCCGGTCAACGACCAATACAATCCTGTAAACTTTCCTATGATTGACCTGATGAATAAGGTGGGTTTCGATGTTTCGACGGTTGGCAACCACGAATGGGATGCCAATGTGGAGAATTTGCAAAACAACATCGAGCAGGCCAACTTCCCATTTCTTTGTGCTAATGTATTTATTCCTAATACGTTAAATCTTGATATCAAACCTTATACCATCATTGAAAATCAAGGCATTAAGATTGCCGTTGTGGGCTTGATAGAGTTGCGCCATGATGGCATTCCGGGCGCGCATCCTAAGAATCTGACCGAAGTGAACTTCAAGCCTGCCTCGGTCGTTCTTCCTGATTACAAATATCTTAGCAATGAAAACGACTTGATGGTTTTGCTCTCGCATTGCGGTTTCGAGGACGATATGGAACTCGCCCAAGCCAATCCTTATTTGGATGTGATTATCGGCGGCCATTCGCATACCTTGATAGAAAACCCGCATGAGGTGAATGGAGTTTTGGTCACTCAGTCGGGTTCTCATCTCGAATATGCCACTTTGCACCTATTTGATATTAAGGACGGGAATGTGATCAAAAAGGGTGCTACTGTGCTGAATGTGAAAGATTTTAATAAAAAATCCGCCGAATTGCAGACCATGATTGAAGAATACAACAATTCGCCGAGTTTGAACGAAGCCATCGCTGTTGCCACGACGAAATTTGAGAATAGGGAAGAGTTGGGCTGCATGATGACAGATGCCATCCGCGAAATAAGCAAAGCCGATTTTGCTTTCCAAAATACAGGCGGTGTGCGCGTCAACTACTTGAAAAAAGGACCGATTACGGTGAAGGATGTCTATATGATTGACCCATTTAACAATGAGATTGTGGCCTATCAGATGACTGGCGCACAAGTCGAGAAATTCATTATCAACTCGTATAAGAAGAATGGTCGTTATCCGTCGCATGTTTCAGGCATGAGATATGAGGTTGTCGGAAATGGTAACAAACTGAAAGCCAATATTATTACCGATAAAGGAAAGTTTTCTAAGAGTGCGACATACAAGGTCGCGATGAACAGTTATATGGCCTCGACGGTCAACATCGAGAGTCTTGACGATGGCCAAAGCCAATACATGACTTCGGAAGAAATGATGATAGAATTTTTAAGGAAACAAAAAACTGTTGATTATAAAGGAGTTGCAAGAGTTAAATAAATTTCCTTTGTGTAGTTCAATACAATTTTGTATTTTTGCCGCCTAATTTTGACAGATTGAAATCGAAAGAAATGAAAAAAGCATTATCGATTTTCGCAATGGCTTTGTTATTAGTCAGTTGCGGTCCAAAGAGAAAAGAAGTCCAATTGCTTGACCCTTCTAACTTCAACACCCAGATAGATGGAAAGCAAGTGTCGCTTTACACTATGCACAATGGTGACATCACCATGCAAGTCACCAATTATGGTGGCCGCATCGTTTCGTTGTGGGTGCCTGACCGCAGAAAAAGTTTCGAAGACATAGTTCTGGGTTACGAAAACATCGACAAGTATGTGAACAACACGGGTGAACGCTATCTTGGTGCCGTCGTAGGTCGTTGCGCCAACCGTATCAGTAATGGTTCTTTCACTCTGAATGGTCAAACCTATCAACTTACAAAGAATGATGGCGAAAACACGCTTCACGGCGGTCTCATTGGTGCCGACAAGATGGTTTGGGACGTGGTTTCAACCAACGACAGCGTCATCGAGATGCACACCGTTTTCGTTGACGGTCAAGATGGTTTCCCTGGCAATCTGGAAGTCAACATGAGTTACACCTTAACGGCGGCCAACACTCTGGAAATCCGTTATTCTGCCATCACCGATTCCACCACGTTGTGCAATCTCTCCAACCACTCGTTCTTCAACCTGAAAGGCGAAGGCAATGGCACCGTCCTCGATCATGAAATGCAAATCCACTCAAGATACATGACCACCATCAACGATCAGATTCTTACTGATGGCAAGTTCTCGGGCGTGAAGAATACACCTTTCGATTTCCGCGAAAAGCACACCATTGGCGAACGCATCAATGCTGAAGATGAGCAACTTGCCAACGGTCATGGCTATGACCATAACTGGATTCTCGACAAGAGTGCTCCTGACGAATACACATGGGCGGCTATCGTGTCAGACCCTAAATCAGGGCGTCAGATGGAAGTGTGGACAGACCAAGTCGGTTTGCAGTTCTATAGCGGCAACTTCTTCGATGGCAAGTGTAACGGCAAGTATGGCCATCCTTTGTGCTATCGCGAAGGTTTTGCTTTGGAAACCCAATATTTCCCGGATGCCATCAACCATTCAACCTTGGCACCTATGCCAATCCTTAACCCAGGCGAGGAATACCATCAACTCACTATCTATAAGTTCGGTGTGCTTCCTAAAGAGAAGAAATAACTAACGTTCAAAAAACAATAGCCTCGTGTCGGGAGATGCGAGGCTTTTTTTATCTTTGCAGAATGAATTACTTATCCGTAAACGGAATCTCCAAGTCGTTCGGTATCAAGACCTTGTTTGACAATGTCACTTTCGGCATCGAAAAAGGCGACAAGACGGCTTTGATAGCTGCCAATGGTTCGGGAAAATCAACAATGCTTAAAATCCTTGTCGGGAAAGAAAGTCCCGACACGGGCACGATTGTTTATGCCAACGACTTAAAAGTCGGTTATTTGGAACAACTTCCTGTATATCCCGTTGGAAGTACCATTGCTGATTTGTTGGAAGATCTGAGCGATGAACAGCATTTGAAGGCGCGTCAGTTTCTTTCGCGTTTCGAGTTGCAAGACCTTACGCAATGCGTCGATACGCTTTCAGGCGGACAGGTCAAGCGTTTAGCCTTGGCTTTGGTGCTGCTTCACGAGCCTGATTTCCTTATTATGGACGAACCCACCAACCACCTTGACGTAGAAATGGTGGAATGGCTTGAAAAATACCTCACGCAATCCACGATGACGCTCTTGATGGTGACGCACGACCGCTATTTCCTCGACCGCGTGTGCAATAAGATTTTCGAGTTGTACCAAGGCGTAATGTACACCCATAACGGCAATTTCGACTATTATGTCGAGAAAAGCCGCGAACGTGAGGAAGTGAAACGAGCCACAGCCGAAAAAGCAGGTCAACTACTGAAACACGAACTGGAATGGATGCGCAGCACGCCACAAGCCAGAACGGGCAAGTCGAAAAGCCGCATTGATGCCTTCTACGACCTGAAAGACAAGGCTAAGATACAACAGGTGGAAGACAAACTTCAGTTTGGACTGAACATGCAACGCCTCGGCGGCAAGATTCTGGAACTCAGTAACGTAACCAAATCGTATGGCGACACTACCGTACTCAAGGATTTCGACTACGTCTTCAAGCGTGGCGAGCGCATCGGCTTGATTGGAAAGAATGGCGTCGGCAAGTCGTCGTTCCTTAACCTCATAACGGGTTCCGTCACGCCCGACAAAGGACAAGTCAAGACGGGCGAGACCGTCACCTATGGCTATTACCGTCAGGAAGGCATCCAGTTCGACGAAAGCAAGACGGTGTTGAGTACCATTCGCGACATCGCCGAAGTGGTGTGTTACGGCAAAGACAAGGTATATACTGCCGACCAACTGTTGGCGCATTTCATGTTTCCATATAAAATGCATCGCCAACCCGTTTCGCTGTTGAGTGGCGGCGAGAAACGACGGCTCTACATGCTTACCGTACTCATCAGCAACCCCAACTTCCTCATTTTGGATGAACCAACTAACGACCTCGATTTGCTTACGCTCCAGAAACTTGAGGATTTCCTCCAAGGCTACAAAGGTTGCCTTTTAGTGGTATCGCACGACCGCTATTTCATGGATGAGGTTGTTGACCAACTCTTTGTCTTCCAAGGTGATGGCGCAGTGAAAGGCTTCATGGGAAACTACTCGCAATATAAGGATTACCTAGATGCCAGACTCAAGGAAGAACGCAAGGAGCAGAACGCGCAAAAGAGGGAAGAAATGAAGCCCGCAAAACCACGCGAGAAGACTAAACGCTCATTCAAGGAAGAACGCGAATATAAGCAACTCGCTGCCGAGATTGCAGCTTTGGAAGACGAGAAGGTACAGATAACCCAAACTTTGAACACTGAATGTGACTATCAGAAACTCCAGCAGATGGGCAACCGCCTTCAGGAAATCAATGATTTGTTGGATGGAAAGGAGTTGCGCTGGCTCGAGCTGGATGAGATTGGTTAAGTGTGAAGGCAGGTTCCATCCTTCCCCCTAAAACAACTAAAGAGACGCTTTTGTGTCTCTTTCTGCTATAATTCTGAATTGATTTTAGTCAATAACGAAGGGGGCTGACGATTCACCACTAATTCAAAAATAGATGGATTATTTATTGTTCTTGTGAAAAGAGCTAATGTGCAGTATAAATCGTATCTTTGCAGTCTAATTTAGAATGTATCTATATGAAAAAGTATTTGTTCCTTTTTGTGGCCGCTGTGCTTTCCTTCGCATCGGCCTTTGCTCAAGAAAAGACTAATGTGGCACGCGAATGTGTCTTGTTCGAAATCTTCACCGGTGTGCGCTGTCCATATTGCCCAGCCGCTGCCAACGGCATTGCCCAACTGCTTGAAGAAGGCAAAGCCATCGCTCCTGTGGCTTATCACACCAATGCTTTCTCTACTGCTGAATACTACACAGCAGAGACGAATGCACGTGCAAGCTATTATAACATAGATGGTTATCCTACCCTGAAAGCGGACGGCCTCCTTACCTATGCAAATGGCGGCGATGCTTCGCAAACCAATTATCCCCAATACCTGAGCCGTTACAACCAACGCATCAGCCAAGCCAGTCCTTTCACCATCGACCTTAGCTATGAGCCTGCCGAGGGCAATCTCTGCCGTGTGAACTGCACCGTGAACAAGGTGGGCGACTGCGCTGGCAACGACGTGCGCGTGTTCATCGCTCTCACCCAATGCAACATCGACGTGAGTTGGCAAGGCATGCAAGGCCTACACCACGTTTGCCGCGATATGATTCCTACACAACTGGGAACACCTTTCACTGGAACGTCAATGACGATTAGCGAAACTTTCGAGATGAAATATCCAAAAGAAGACTGCTACCTTACCGCTTGGGTGCAGAACTATAGTGGTACCAAAGAAGTGTATCAAGCTGTACGCCTTTCTATGGTTTTAGATCTCGATTATGACCTCGTAATGAAGTCGGTGTCGCAAATGATAACCCAAAATTGCTCGGGCTATATAAATCCTATCGTGACGGTAAAATACTGTGGCAACGAGACGGTCACCACCTTCGATGTAGTTGCGTCTGTGGAAGGCCAGGAAGTGAATCGCTATTCATGGAACGGCAGTCTCAATAAAGACGAGTCGGTTGATGTCTCTCTTCCGGAATTCAATTTCGGTCAGGCAGAGAACCTGATTTTTAGTGCTGTTATGCCTAATGGACATGAAGATGATTTTCCCGCGGACAACAGCATCTCTGTCGCCTTGGAGGAAGTGCCAGTTGTCAATGGCTATTTGAAAATACAAGTTAAGTCGGGAAAAAACAACGAAAACGAATCGATGGTGATTACTGACATGGAAACGCTCGAAGTTTTCAAAGTCATTACTTTTGAACTTCCAAGTCATGTCTATACCACTGAAGTTATTCTGCCTAATTCTTCATGCTATCGCATAACAGCAATAGACACAGAAGGCGAAGGATGGGGCACTGGTTTCTTCCAAGTCACCGATGCTGACAACCATGTTGTAATGCAATGCGGTGGTTCGGACAATAAATTCACCTACGAGATGTCGGTAGAAGTGGATTGCGATGGCGAACTTAACGTTGGCGAAACCGCAGAAAAGGAATTTATGGTTTATCCTAACCCAAATAATGGTGTCTTCAGCATGGATTTGTGTGAAGGCCAATGGCAAGTGACGGTTTACGACGTGGCTGGCCGTCTGGTTTATGAAAGCGCACAATTTACCGAAGGCCAAATCGACCTGCGCCAATATGGAAACGGTGTCTATTTCGTGAAGGCGAAGAACGGTTCCGACGAATTGGTGAAGAAGGTCGTCGTCTTGTAGAGACGCGCCATGGCACGTCTCTGACAAATAAAATGACCATGTCATTCCGAAGGGTTTTGCCCGAAAGAATCTATGGTCATTTTATTTTTTGCACGATTTCCTTGAGTGCCTGAAAACCTTGTGGAACGGGAAACAAAGGGAAGGTGTGGAACATGCCTTCGTATTCGTGGATTTCAGCCGTCTTGCCTATCTTTTTCAAGGCTTCACGAAACAGTTCGACATCCACTTTCAGGATTTCGTTGGTGCCGTAATACACACTGATGTTGTTGAGGCATTGCAAGTCGCCGAATATCGGGCTGACCCACGGATGGCTGGCGGGCAGTTCGCCACGCCACACGTCGGTAATCATCTTGATGCGGTCGAACTGGAGCATCGGGTCATTGTCTTGCAAGGCTTTCATCTCTTTCTCGTGGGCGTAGGTGAGGTCGAGGCAAGGGGAGAGGAGGGTCAATGAAGTGTGCTCTTGCCAACCGCGCTTGTGCATCTCTTGGGCTATCACTATGGCGAGGCAAGCGCCAGCCGAATCACCCATGAGGTGAATCTCATCGTAATGCAATGGCTCGACGACGCTATGAAGATAGTCTAGCACCATCGCTACAGAGAAACTGGTGTGGTATTCGGGCGACTTCGGATAAATCGGCATCACGATGTCGGCTTTGGTGCGCAGGCCGAGGTCGTGCAGGAAACGCCAATGGAAAAACACGGGCTGGTAGATGGTGGCACCGCCGTGCAGATAGAATATCAGCTTGTGCGAGTGGTTGTCGCGCTTGAAGACCTGCATCTCGAAACCGTCGCCGGAGTGGAATTTTTCTTCCGAAAAGTAATCGCGGAACATCCGTGGCACCCTGACGGGACGTAGGTTGTCGCGGCGGCAATGCTCAAGTTCTTGCTCCACTTGCTCGGGAGTGGCATCGCGTAGGCCCTTGAACATCAAGCTAAGGTACCGCTTGGTTAATTCAATACCTGCATTCATTACGGTCTCTGATAGAGTTTAAGGTCGAACATCTCGGTGGCGGCCAGGATGTGGTCGAAGAGGTCGCTTTGTATCTTTTCGTATGATTCCCAATCCTTGATGCTGCTGAAAGTGTAAATCTGGATCGGCACACCAAATTCGGTTGGCTGAAGTTGTCGGACCATCATGGTCATGTTGTGGTTGAGCTTCGGGTTGTTTTTGAGGTAGGCCATCAGGTAGGCGCGATAGATGCCCAAGTTGGTCTGTTGCCGTCCGTTGATGATGCAGCTGGTGTCGATGCGGTTGGCCTTGTTGTATTCGAGAATCTCTTCTTCGCGCTCGGCGACATAGTCGGAGATGAGGCTGTAGTGCTTGAATTTCTCCATCATCTCGGGCGTGCAGAACCGGATGGTGTTGATGTCGATGTTGATGCTGCGCGAGATGCGTCGCCCGCCCGATTCGCTCATGCCGCGCCAGTTGGTGAATGGATTCGAGACCAGCGAATAGGTCGGTATCGTGGTGATGGTGTTGTCCCAATTCTGAACCTTCACGGTGGTGAGGTTGATTTCGAGGACGTTGCCATCTGCGTTGCCCATGACAATCCAGTCGCCGATGCGGAGCATGTCGTTGACCGAGAGCTGGATGCCGCCTACAAAGCCCTTGATGGTGTCTTGGAACACGAGCATCAGCACGGCCGAAATGGTTCCTAAGCCGATGAGTATCTTGCTGACCTTGGTGTGCAGGAGGAAGGCGACAATCAGCAAGAAACAGATGATATAAATGAAGATCTTGATGAATTGCACCAGTCCTTTGATGGGCTTGGCCTTTGAATATTGTAGCGACTCATAATAGTCTGATATTGTATTTATTACTGATATTATGATGAGTACGAAAATAATGATTTCGTATATGGTGTTCATCTTTAGGAGTGTATTTTGGGCACCCACAAAATGATGTAAGACATCAGTCGCGTAAGTTTTGATTAGTATGGCGGGGATGAGCAGACAGATGCGTATCAATACCCTGTTTTTGATGAGTAGGTCGTCGGCTTTTGTCTTGGTTTTGGTAATGGTTTTGTAGATGAAATGGGTGATGATGAACTTGGTGAGGAAAATCAACAAGATGCTCAATACGAGGAGTGAAAGCGTTGCCAATCCTTCAGCAATGGCCAACGAGGCTTGGTTGCTGAGGTTCATGTTGTGGCCGATGTTTTTCAGTATTTCGATGTATTTCTTGATCATATTCCGCTGATTTTTGTTTTTGTGTAACCTTTTTCGATAAGCATGTCGCGTATTTTCTCGCGAAAGTCGCCTTGCAGGATGATTTCGCCGTCTTTGGCGCTGCCGCCTACGCCGCAAGCGGTCTTCAGTTCCTTGCCGAGAAGGGCCAAGTCGAGGTCGGAGCCTTGAAAACCAGTGATGAGGGTGACTTTCTTTCCGGCGCGTTGTTTCTTGTCGAGCATTACGCGGAGGTTTTGCTTGGCGGGTTCGAGGGTCGCGACTTCTGCTTCGTCATATTCGAATTGGAAGTTCGGATTGGTGGAATAGACGGTTCCGTTGTTGTCGGCTTTATTTTTCATTGCAGATGATGTTAAGGCTCAATGGGTTAACTTTCAGGTGGAGGTCTTTTCCCATGATGATGGATTCGCCGTCGAGGTTGATGACGTCGGCTTGTGGGCGGATGATGTTGACTTCGGGTGTCTGTATGATGTTGACTTTGGGTGCCTTGTCCATCAGACCGTTAAGCATGAAACCGCCCATGATAGGCAGCTCCAGCGGGTTGGGTTTTTCGACGATGCAGAGGTCAACCAAGCCGTCCCACAGCGAGGCCTTGGGCGAGATGGGCACGTCATAGCCCATCTGGTTCGAGTTGGCGAACGAAATGAAGAAGGCATTGACTTCGATGGTCTTGTCGGGGAGCTGAAGCGTGTAGTTCTGGCCTTTCAAGGCAAAGAAATCGCGGACGATATATTTGAAATAGGTGTCGAAACCGCGACGCTTGTCGTTGCTGTAGTCTTCGGCAACCTTGGCGTCGTAGCCGGTTCCCGCAATGCTGATGAAAGTACGGTCGTTGATGTCAACCGTGTCGATTTTGCGGATATGGCAGTTGTTGATGACTTCAATGGCCTTAACGGGATTGAGTGGTATGTTCAGGCAGCGCGAAAGGCCGTTGCCCGAACCGCATGGGATGATAGCCAAGGCGATGTCGGTTCCGATGAGTTTTGTGCCCACTTCGTTGATGCTGCCGTCGCCACCAGCTACCGCTACGATGTCGCATCCGCCGTCGATGGCTTCTTGCGCCAACACCTTGGAATGCCCTGCATATTCCGAAATGGCAATCTCGTAGTCGAACAATTCTTTGTTGAGATGCCCTTCAATCTGTTGGGGTAGGTTCTTCCTGTGCAGCTTGCCCGATATTGGGTTGATGATGAAGCGAATCTTCTTCTTGCTCATATCTTAATTTGTTGTTTATCATTCTGTTGTTATACTCTTGGATGAACTGGTACAGTTTCTCGAAAATATCGTTGCATTGCAGATATTTGATGAGGTTGTTGTTGAGTTCAGGGTCGTTGTTCGGACGATAGATGCCGAATGGGGTGGTGCCGTCAGACTGAACGAGATATTCGCCATTGAAATATTCGTAGGTCAGGTTGAAGTAGTTGACATAGGCTTGGTCGCTGAGGCTGTCGAAGAGGTTGCGGCCAAAGGAAAATAGCGTATCATTGACGTGCAGGGCCGACAAAATGGAGGGTCCAAGGTCGATTTGCTGAGCAATTTCCTTGTTGCGATGCGCGAGTATGCAGTTGGGATGGTAGAAGGCGAGTGGAATGGCTTTCGAACCCCATACGTTGTTGTATTCTGTTTGGAAATGCTCGCTGTTCGAGAAGTCCGAGGTGATGACGAACAGCGTATGGTCGAACCAATCGGTTGTGGCGGCTTTGGCGAAGAAATCCCTTAAGGCGCAGTCGGTGTAATATACGGTCTTTTCGAAGCCGGTCCAGAAATAGCTTTTATCGGGCAGCTTGAAATCCTTGGGGACTCTATATGGATGGCGCGACGACAAAGTGTAGATGGCGCTGGCAAAAGGCTCTTGGGTGTAGGTTAGCGTCCGCGCGGCATATTGAAGGAAAGGCCCGTCGTAGATGCCCCATTGCTTGTCGTAATCGCAGTCATCGTCATATTCGGTGCGCCCGTAATAGTTCTTGAACCCCGACTTGTAGGAGAAGGCATCGAAATCCATGGCGCCGTTGTTGCCGCCGTGCATGAAAATGGTCTTGTAGCCATGCTGATGCAAATGTTGGGCGAAAGCATCGAAGTCGTTGTCGGCATAGTTTGAGGTGGCGAAATCGTCGTCCATTAGGTCAGGAATGCTGGCTAAGATGGCGGGCAGTGACTGGACGGTGCGTTGTGCGTTGGCACGACCGTCGAAAGTGAGGCTTTGGCTGAGCAAAGTGTCCAAAAACGGGGTCAATGAAAAGCGGTGACTTGGGTTGTAGTATCCAATCATTTCTTGCCCGATGCCTTTCAAGATAATGAGTACCAGATTGTTAGGAACAGTGTCACAGATGGTGCTGTCGTTGATGAATCGGTTGGGACGTAGGTCGAAATGGATAGGGGAGAATGGATTGTTGTCGTAACGATGCCATTCTTCAAGCGTGAGGTCGTAGGTAAAGGCTAGACTGAATGGCGTGTTGAGAAGGATAGGCGCATTTTGCGAGTCGGCAATTTCGATTGCAGTTTCCTTGCTGATAGGCTCTTTCTGGAAACCGCCACGCATGGCGATTATTGAGAAGATAAGAGCTATTGGTAAAGAAATCAATTGGTTGCGTTTCCATCGGGCTAAGTCTTCTTCTTTGGGTGTCTTGATGCGCGTGTGTTGCGCAACGACGATGATAAGTAGAATGAAAAGGGTGAAAAGTACAGGAATATACCAATAGTCGAAGAAGATTTGCCTCATTAAACCGCCAGTTACTTCGTCGGAATTGCGAAGGAATTCAGGCGAATGCAAGGTGAGGTGTTCGCCGATGTAATGGAAATAGACAATGTCGGCAAAGTTGAGCGCGATGGCGATGCCGTTTACGATGATGAAAAGTAAGTCAATAATCCATTGTGGGATCTTGTTCGAGATGAATCGCGCTGGAAGACAATAATATAGGATAAGCGGCAGGTTGAGCGCAACGGTGATGACCATGTCGAAACGCATACCTGAGACATAGAGCCTCATGGCTTCGCGAAGGTCAAGGTGATGGAAGAATTGGATGTTGAAAAGATAAAGCAACCATCGGCTTATGCTGAGGGTCAAAATAATGGCTAAAATTCTATAAACCAATAACATTGGCGGTGAAGTCAGCCATGCGGTCTTCTTCTTTTTCCTTGCGTAGTAGCTCACTTTGTTGTGTCAAATAATGCGGCAAATTTAGGAAAATTTGCCTATTTTTGCGCAACAATTCTATCAATATGAAAATACGTTTTTTCAATGTCGTTCTTTTTTGCTTCTTGGCGGTCTCTTTGTCGGCTCAAGAAGCCTTCCCTAAGTATGGTAAACCTGTTGACATTCCGATTTATCTTTCGGCCACTTTTGCCGAATTGCGTCCTAACCATCTCCATTCGGGCATCGACATCAAGACGCAAGGCGTGGAAGGTAAGGCGGTGTATGCCGTGGCTGATGGTTATGTGAGTCGCATCGGGGTGTCGCCCTACGGCTATGGATTGGCTTTGTATATCACTCATTATGATGGTTTTACTTCGGTTTACGGGCATTTGCAGCGTTTCGCGCCCGAGATAGCAAAGTATGTGAAAAACTACCAGTATAGCCATAAGACTTTCACTTCGCAGATTTATCCATCCAAAGACAAGTTCAAGGTGAAAAAAGGTGATTTGATTGCCTATTCGGGTAACTCGGGTGGCTCGGGCGGACCGCATCTTCATTTCGAAATCCGTCACACCGAAAGCGAGAAACCTGTTAATCCTCTGTATTTTGGCTACAAGATTGCCGATGATGTGAAACCGAAAATCATTGGCGCGGCGGTCTATCCCGTGAACGATGCCACCGTTGAAGGAAAACCGAATCCGATGTTTTTCTCTTTGACGGGCGATAACGGGAAGTATGGTTTGAAAGACAGAAATATCGTCCACGCCAACGGCGAAGTGGCTTTTGGCGTTTGTGCCTACGACCAAGTCGGGACATCAACGAATAAGAATGGCCCCTATCTTTATGAGCTTTATCTCGATGGAACGTTGGCCTATCAGGTGGAATGCGATAGCTTCTCGTTCGACGAGCAGCGTTATGTGAACAGCCTCTTGGATTATCGCCATTATAAGGAAAAGAAATCGAGTTATGTGCGTACTGAGGTGGATCCTTTCAACAGGATTTCGGTGATTTCGCGAAAGAACGGAATCGTTGAGGTGGCTGAAGGCGACACGGTGGCTGTCACATTCAAGATTATCGATCATGTGGGCAATGCTTCGAGGTTGAGTTTCAGCTTGGTAGGCACGGCTCCTGTCGAAGTAGAGCTTCCTTCGCATCGTCGGAGCGAGTATTTCGTGAAAGCTGACGGCTCAATGAATGCGAATATTGATATTGAAGCGTTCAGCGTGAAGACCACCAAAGGCACCTTCTTCCGCGACGAGTGGGTGCAGACGGGCCAGCGCGACCGCTCGGATTGCTGCTCGCGCATCTATCGTTTTGGCGATGAGGGTCTTGCCGTGTTCAAGAATATCAAGGTGAGCATCACGCCTGATGAAAAGTGGAAAAAGCAAAAGGGTTTGTTTATCGCTTCTATTGGCAAAGACGGTAAGGTCTCGTCTCTTGGTGGTTCGATGACGGATGGCCGCATGGTGACCGAAACGCGCACTTTGGGCGAATATGCCATCATGGTGGATTCGGTTGCCCCAAAAGTGACGTCTTTCAATTTCAAGACGGGTCAGTCGATAAAGGAACTCAAGTCGTTGCGTTTCAAGATTTCTGACGACATGACGGGCATCGATTCCTACAATATCTACCTCAACGACGAGTGGGTGTTGGGAAAATTTGATGCCAAGAACAACCTCTTGTATTATGAGTTCGACGAGCATCTGCCCGCAGGAAACATCAATGTGAAAGTGGTGGTCAAGGATGCCGTTGGTAACGAGAAGACCTTGAAAGCCAAGGTGGTCAATTAGTTCTTCGGAACATATTGGTAGGCTCCCATGTCGGGAATGCCTATGCGCGAAACGCCGTCCAAGTCGTATGGTATTTCGTTGCCATACAGGGGATTGCCTGTCCCAATGACGGGTGATGCGATGCTGTCGATATGGAAATTGTTGCGGTTGACGTCAACGAACAGCGGCTCCTCGTTGAAGATGCAATGGCTGAAACCACTGGTCGAGTGGGTGAATCGGTTGCTTTTTAGCAAGCAATTGTTGAAGATGAAAGTGGAATCGGCACCGCCGTCGAAGCCTGTGACGAATTCGTTTTCGAGCGATCCGGTGATGATACAGTTGTTCATCTCCATGTTGAAAGGATAGTAGTAAACGTTGTACTCATTGTCCATTTGGTAGTTGCCAACTTGGATGGAGCCTGTCTTGCGTGCCGTGGTGCTGGCGTGCCAATGGTTGTCGAGGGTGCAGTGCACGAAGCGGTAGCTGCCGCCCAAGGCGAAGAAGGTGCTGTAGCCGCAATTGGCTATCACACTGTTTTTGACATCGATAGGGTAGATGAGGGAGAACAGTCCATAGCTGGAGTGGTTCTCGATGATAGTGTTGTCGATGTGCATGGAGCATTCCGTGACTTTCAACGACGACTGGCAGTTGACGCCAATCAGCGCATTCTTGATGATGGCATGACTGATGCGGTGGTCGGCACCTGAGCGACCGTCCATTAGGATGATTTGCTCCCATTGTCCGGGCAAGTCCTTGTAGTTGGCTTCGAGGCGGTCGCCTTGGATGACGACTGGGTTGGCCTCGCTGCCGTCGATGATGAGTTGCCCGTCGCTCCACGAGAAGATGCCGCTGCCTTGGTGGCAATACACGCGTGTGCCTTCTTCGATGCGCAAGGTGCCGTATGAGTTGATGAGCGCGTAACCGTAGATGACATAAGGGAGTTCGTTGGTCCAAACGGTGGTTTCGAGGCTGTCGGCGACGATGGTGTATTTATAAGGTGTGTCGCCAAGCGTAATGACTTTGTCGGCCACAATGTAGTGTGCGTTTTGCCCCCAGGCCATCAGTTTGATAGTCTGAGTGTTGCCGTTGGTTACAAATTCGAGTTCGTCTTCCACCACAAAAGGCGTGTTGGCATCGGTTGGGTCGATGGTGACGCGCAAGAAGCCGTAAAGACTATCGGTGGCAGGAATGACTTTGTCGTAAAGCTCGGTGACAGCCTCACCGTCCAGGTTGAGACGGAAAGGCGAAGATTCACCTCTTGCAAGTCGTACAGAACTGATTTTCAGTGGGTCGGAATGCCTGTTATAGACCATCAGATGATGTGTGGCCGAACCCAAAGAAGTGAAAACGGTGTCGAACAGAATGGTGTCGGTCGAAAATTCCAGCTTGAGGTTCGAGTCGGGATTGATATGATTATCCTTCTTGCACGAATAAGCCACGATGAGCAAGGCTGCTGCTATGATGAATGCGATTCTGCTTTTCATGTGTGTGATTTTGGGCTGCAAAGTTACAAATTTATCGTTTTACGGACTTTTCTCCTTTTTATTGTGTTTCCAAAAAAAGCCTATGTCATACCGACGAAGAAGGGTATTTCGTCCAACAGCAAAGACTTGCCAACGAATGTCATACCGACGAAGGAGGATATCTATTCGTTGGCAAGCCTTTGCAAGAAAGAGTATGTTTTCCTCCTATGAACCAAATAACAATAGATTTCTTCCCTACGGTCGAAATGACATTGTTATTTGCTTCACTTAAATCAAAACAGATTCTAAATTTCATATTTCATCTTTAGCAAAAGTAATTATGCTTACTTTTGCATCCGAGAAATCACTAATTGTTGAATTAAAACCTTGAAAATGAGAAGATTTTTATTGACAATCTCTTTCTTGGCGATGGTCGGATTTGCGCAGGCACAATGGACTTTGCGCTCTTATGGAGAGTATGGATACACTCGCACGGGAGGAAATCGTTGTTCGTTGGCATTGCTTGCTGATTATCAGTTTAATGACTATTTTAAAGGTGGCGTGAGTCTGCAAGGTACCTTGAGCTATCCTTTGTCTATGAACCTTTATTGGCAAGCCGATTTGCTTCAGGCGAAGTGTGGAACGCTTTATTTAGAGAACCGCTATCTCTATCGCTTGTTTCCAAATTACAAGTTGCAGGAATTCAATGGTGTGTTTGACCTTGGATGGAAAAACCGCCATTTCAATTTCCAGTTAGGTTTGTGTAACCGTTTCATCGCCGAGATTCCACTTCGTAAGGATGGAGGAATGGGAACCATTTTTGAACCTATGAATGTTGTTTTTTCTGTTGAGGGTAATGTTTTCGACCAGTCGCATCCTTGGAACATTGGCGGTCGCATTTCCAATTTTGATGATTTCTTAATTGAACGCGTATCCATTTTCATTTACTGTATTAAAGGCTATTACGAGTTGGACGATGGCCTGCGCCTCACTGGCGAAGTCTGCATCCATCCGTGCAGCTCGTTGAATCTGTCGGCACAACCGAATGGTGTTGCCGCACGTGTTGGCATCAGTTGGACTCCAAAAAAATGAACACTATGAAAAAGAGAAATTTATACTTTCTTGCAGCTGCAACAGCTATGATTCTTGCAACAAGTTGCAACCACCTTGATATCCCTGGCATGGTCATCAACCGCAGCGACACGGAAGAACGCGTGAACGACTGGATTGACTACAACGTGCAAAATGGCGAACCAGTCATCGAGAATGTGCCTGATACATATCTCGTGTATTCCTCATCAGATCCGCATTATTGCGCTTCAGACAGCATTATCCCGCAAGGCGAAAACGACCGCCTTTACCATTACATCACAGCCGAACGCAACGACCCGCAAGCCGTTTTTTCAATCCTTATCGGTGATTTGGCTAACGAAAAAGGAGAAAATCCATATAATATGGTTGATGCATCTATGCGGTATAATGCTGAAACACAGGCGAAAAACGACCCATGTTTCCCGACAGTCGGCAACCATGACGTTTATTTCGATTGCGCAAAATGGTTTAAAAAGCATTATCATACCTCTACCTACACCGTCACTGTGAAGACCGTCAGTGGTTTCAAGGACTTGTTCATTTTCCTCGATTCGGGCAACGGAACGCATGGTAAGCGCCAGATGGATTGGCTGAAGGAAAAGTTGTCGCATCGCAATGAATATCGTAATTGCGTGGTTATCAGCCACTGCTGGCTGTTCCGCACGAGCTACAATTACACGACGACTCCGGCTGCCAATCTTCCTTTGGATGAGCAATATGCCTTCATGGACTTGATGAGCCAAAACAATGTCTCGTTGGTCGTCATGGGCCATTTCCACATGCGCGAACATCGCGAGTTTAACGGCATCGAATACGTTATGACGGATAACCTGAATGAAGGAGCGCTGAAGCCAAGCTATATGGTGATGACTTGCGGCGACAAGGTGAGCTACGAATATCGTGAACTTGCTTCTTCGGCGTTATAATCAATTTACCGTCAAGTTTGCTACTGTAACTTGGGAGAACGATGCCGATTTTGCACCGGAATATCTCTATGACATCAGTATCGCCACTTGATGATTTCAAACTCCAAAACATTATCATAATCCCGTGCCATGCAGATTTTTACGGTTTTCCTGGTGAGGTTGTAAACCGCTGACCATTGTGTGTTGCTGGTCTTTTCTGCCGATGCGGTTTGCGACACTTCTTTCAGTAGTTGCATGGCTTCCTCTTCGGTGAAAACACCGTTTTTTGCTTCGTAAACATCCCTTACTTTTTCATAGCGGTCGAAGCCGTGGCCGATGTGTTGCCATCCTTCGTTGAGATAGGCGTTTGTGACATATCTTGCTTCAATAGGACTCATTGTCCACGATTTATCACCTTCATTATGAATGTATTCCAGCACAACGGAATGTCCTTTTGCATCGGAAATCAGGAAATGGTAACTGTGCGAAATCTCGCTTTTCGTTTTGTCGGCAAACATATTGTATTGCTGCATCAAGGCAAGGGCTTCATCGGTGTCGGCAGCTTTGTCTAACATGATGCGCATGGCGGAAAGCGTCATAATGTCGTGTTTATCAGGGTCGTATTGTTCCGTTCCTTCGCCATCGAGATACAACACGCTGACGGCCAACCCCTTTTCGTTCATGCCGTCCATCAAAAGATAAGGTGCAACGATGAGCAGTGAATTGTCTGATTTCCCGTCATCCAAATCGCCTTGCTTTTTACCAACCAATGAAAAAGGTGCCATGGAAATGGAAGCGTAGCCATTTTCGGGTTGCGTCCTCACCAAAACCGAAGCCGATGGCTCGGAAAAAGTGAAATCGAAGTTACGGGCATAAATGATGTCGCCATCGGGAGTAATGGCTTGAAATGCGCTGCAGGCTGGCAAAAGGCTTTTGATGTGAAAGACGGCCTTGAAAGGATTCATCATTTTTGTGACCGCATACTTGACAAATGACGGAACGGAAGTGACATCGTTTTCAATCAAGCGGTCTAAATCGTAATCATATTGATAATCAAGCTCGTAGAGTAATCCTTCATCGACGTTTTTCAGACCGGAAAGCATTTCAGCCTGCGCCTTTTTTAAGGCACAGGCTGGATTTCTGTTTTGAGCGTTTGCTGTCATTGCAAACAGCAAAACGCTGAATATTAAGAATTTCTGTAAAAAATTCATTCTGTTGGTTTATATTCCAATCCCATATTGTAAAGGATGAAAGAGTAGATGTCGGCTTGTTCTTCCAAGACCTTTGAAATAGGTTTGCCACCACCGTGACCAGCTTTCGAGTCGATGCGGATAATCTTAGGTTCATTACCGGTTTGGGCAGCCTGAAGCGTAGCGGCATATTTGAAGGAGTGTGCCGGAACAACGCGGTCGTCGTGGTCGGCAGTCGTGACCATAATTGCTGGATAGTGAACATCTTCGCCACTCTTGATGGTGTGCAATGGTGAATAGGCATACAGTGCCTTGAACATTTCTTCGTTATCTTCGCTAGTGCCGTAGTCGCTGGCCCAGTTCCAACCAATGGTGAACAGATGATAACGCAGCATGTCCATCACGCCGACTTGAGGAACGGCAACGCGGAACAAATCAGGGCGCTGATTGACGACAGCACCGACCAAAAGACCACCGTTTGAACCGCCATTCAGGGCGAGATAATCGGCTGAGGTGTAATTGTTTGCAATCAGATATTCAGCGCAGGCGATGCAGTCGTCGAAGACATTCTGTTTCTGGAGTTTCGTGCCGGCCAAATGCCATTCTTCGCCGTATTCGTTACCGCCACGCAGGTTCATCTGTGCATAGATGCCGCCGTTTTCCATGAAAGGAAGGCGTGAGGTCGAGAAGCCAGGATTCAGCGTGATGTTGAAACCGCCGTAACCATAAAGCAGGGTAGGGTTGGTGCCATCTTTCACAAGGTCTTTCTTGTAAGTCAGGAACATAGGAACTTTTGTGCCGTCTTTCGATTCGACAAAAACTTGTTCGGTGGTGAAGTCTTCTGGCACGAAATCGACTGCTGGAGCGCGGAAAACGGTCGAGGTGTTGCTCTCGATGTCGTAGCTGTAAATCGTGGTTGGGAAAGCGAAAGATGTGAAGGAATAGAACACTTCCTGGTCATCGTAGCGAGTGCTGAAGCCGACAGCGCCAAAGGTCGGGAACTCGATTTCGTGAACGAGCTGTCCATCCATGGTATAGACGAAGGAGTGGTTGGCGGCATCTTGGTCGTAAGTGGCAATCATCTTGCCGGCAGCAAGGTTGATGCCAGCAATGACGTTTTCGCTTTCAGGAATGACGGTTTCCCAATTTTCCATTTGCGGAGCCTTGGCCGAAACGCGGCAGATACGGCCCTTTGGCGCATCGTAGTTGGTGTAGATGTAAAGCACATCGTCGATGACATCCATAGGGCTATACGAATAGTTCATGTCGCTGGCGATTTGGACGAACTTGCCGTTTGGGTCTTGCATGTCGCGAATCCAGAGGGTGTGGCCTGCGCCTTGACCGCTTTCGAAGAGGAACATATAATGCTCGTCTTCAGTCAAATCGACTTGGTGGAAATAGCGTGGCTGTGCCGGATTTTCGTAGAAGAGCTGGTCTTGGTCTTGCGGTGTGCCAAGCTTGTGGTAATAAATCTTATGGTTTTCGTTGACATTCGAGAATTCCTTGCCTTCTTCCGGACGGTCGTAGGCGGCATAGAAGAAGCCATCCTGATACCATGATGCGCCCGTGAACTTGGCCCATTCGATATGGTCGGGTAATAATTCTTTGGTGGCAATGTCCATCACATAGATTTCGACCCAGTCGGAACCGCTGCGCTGAATGGTGTAGGCGTAGTATTTCCCATCGTTGGAGAGAGAGCCACCGCCAAAGGCGACTGTGCCGTCTTCCGAAAGCTTGTTCGGGTCGAGAAGCACTTCGGCTTCTGCGTCAAGTGCTGACTGGATGTAAATCACGTTCTGGTTCTGCAAACCGTCGTTCTTCGAGAACATGTAACGTCCAAAGCGCTTCGATGGCGCGCTGTAGCGTTCGTAGTTGACAATTTGCGTGAGGCGGTCCTTGATGGCGCCACGGAAAGGAATGTGACTCAGATAATCCTGAGTGACAGCCCTTTGTGCTTCAACCCAAGCCGATGTCTCAGCGCAGGTGTCGTTTTCCAACCAACGGTAAGGGTCGGCGACTTGTGTTCCGAAGTAGTCGTCAACCACGGTGGTGTCTTTTCTGGTTTCGGGATATTCATTGACGGAATAACGCTCAGGCTGCTGGTTGCAGCCCAACAGGGTAATCATGCTTCCCATAATCAATAAGGTGGATTTTTTCATTTTGATTTGTATTGTTTGTGTAATTCGTTCAATTCGTAGTTCCTTTTTCAGCAAACAAAAGTACAACATTTTTTGGAAGGGATTTGAAAAATGGTCACTAATCAATATTTTTTGAAGTTTTACATCAAATTTGATTTTTTTTTCGTTTCTTTGCCAGGTCAATCGCTGATAATTCGACAAGTTCAGTAATCAGCGCTTGGCAGACATACTTAAAGAAAGGCGTTGTTCTAACGCTTTATCTGCGGAACTCAGAATCTCGCAAATTCAAAATCTTCCACACGGTAAAGCAATGGCCAACGCCCATAATGGTAGTTTATACATTTCTCAAATTGTATATGCTAACAGCGTGGGCTTCGGCATTGCTTATCTCTGGAAGATGGGCAATGCGAGAGCCTCTGAGTTCGGGATGAGCAATAGTTCAGATACCCGCGCTTCTTTTTTTTGGTGTGTTTTGATAGCAACTAATCAAATTCAAAATGGATTAGGCGTTATGGGTGTCACGCCACCGAAAAAAGTAGTCATTTATGAGAAAGAGACTTTTACTAACAGCAATTTGCGCCCTGTCGATGATGATGACAATCGCACAAAACCGTACCAATCCAGATGTGGCCGATTATTTCATCAAAGGCTATCTTTCGATTGAGCGAGGCAACGATGGAAAACCAGTCTACAAACTGAGTGATATCCAAAAGCGAGGCATCAACTTCGACGATCCTGGGGCTGTGGTTCGTGGTCGTTTTGAGACTGATTTAGAAAATGTTAAATTCCAATTTTCACATTATACCACGGATTATCCTGGTGGAATTGGCACCCCTTTGGATTTTTGGCGTTATGACGAGTCCATAAACGAATGGCAACCCGATGTGGAGACAATGCAGGGTAGTGCAGGTGTATTAGAAAAGAAATCCATGGTGCTGATGTTGGTACTCGACTGTAGTTCATCCCTGTCAAATGATTTCAGTTTTGTGCAACAAGCAGCCAAAGAGTTTATCAAAAGTTTGCTTGATGCCTCAAACTCAGGTAACATAAAGATTGGTATCGTGGGGTTCTCGAAAATCAGTGCAACTGAGTTTTTCCCGATAACAAGACTTACCAATGATTCTTATTATGATATGTGCCGATTCATCAATGGGCGCAACGTGCAAAATGGAACTGCTTTGTACTATGCTATGGATAAGGCCATTGATGCTATGGAGTCATATTGCTCCGCTTCAATCCCGTCTGATGAGCCGCTTTCATCGGCCATGATGGTGACCTTTACCGATGGTCTTGACCAAACTTCTCGTGATGAAAACAAAGGCATCTATACTGCTGACGATTATTATGTCGAATTACAACGCAAGATGAACAACAAAAGGTTTAATGGCGTGCCGCTTCAGTCGAAAATGCGAGGTGTCCGTGGTGTTGACATTGCTACGGACGCCCAATTAGGCAAGTTCTCTCAGATTGGCAACAGCCTGGCCGATTTCAAGTTGCTGAGCAATATGTCTGAATTGGGACAAGAATTCAAGTATATTGCGGAGGGCTTAATTAACGAATGGCGTGTATTGAATTGCTATGTGCCCAATTCGTTCAAGGGCAGAGTGGCTTGGACTTATCCTTCGAAGAAGCAGGTGGTGGTTGAGAAGCCGAAGGAACCGAGGAAAAAAGGAAGGTGGTTCGTCGGTTTGAATGCAGGATTGGGACTTAGCAACTATTTTCTATATGAAGAGAATTATTACCAACAAGAACATGGTGGCACTGTATATTATGATACTCAATACGATGACAATCTCGGCTTGGCTTTTTCCGGAGGTTTTGATATAGCATTTCCAATCGGACGAGCAGCTAACCTGGGTTTGTTCTCGTCCATCGGAATTGAAACTGCAACTGAAACATTCTTGTTAAGTGCAGGCCCGCTATTACTTATTAATATTAGGAATGGCTCTTCGTTATATTTTGGGGGAGGTATGTCTTCCGCCTATTTTGATGCTTTTGGAACCGATTGGAGAGCCGGTTATAAATTCAAAAATGGACTATATCTTTTTGCTGAATTGTTATCGATTTCAGATTCTTGGTCGCAAGAGAGAAGTTTTCTTTTTCACATAGGCTATAGCTTTTGAATGAAAAATGAGCAAATAAACACACTTATTAACCCCGATGCGCTTAATGGGATATAACTAGGCAAAAAAGAAAATGAAGAAAATATTTTTAATCTGTTTAGCAGTGTTTGGATTTGCATTTGCTGCAAATGCACAAGTTGGAACAACGACAAAAGCTGTTCCGATTTCAAATGGATGTGGTTCGGAAACCGTTCCTGGTTCACGTACATTAGGTAAAGTAGGAACAGTGGTTGATGCAGTAAGAACAGGAACGAGTGTACAGTCACAAAGGGAAAGTTGTGATCAGCATGATAAAGACTACTATAACGGAGTTGACAAAAACAAAGCAGATAGTGATTTTAAACAACGTTCTCCTACTATGGGTGGTGTCGTGACATCATTTAAAGAAAGTAGCAAGAATTCCTACAGAGAAGCCCAAAAGGATAGAGAAACAAGCAAGCAATTTCAGCCTTCTTGGGAAAGTGAACATAAACAATGTTTGGATGGAAACAATTATCGAGTTACTCCAAATAAGTAAAACGTTAATCATGATAATTGACAAGCCATCATGGCAAACAATAGACCAGATTGGCTTTTTTTCAAATGACACAAGCGTTGTTCCCAAGTTGGAAATAACTGAAAGAGATGACTATTGCAAAATGCAATAGTCATCTCTGTTCTTCCGTATTGGCATTGTGAAGTATATGCAGCTGTCCTTAGAAAGTGGCATCCGTGAACCGCTCTTTGTATAGGGTGGATTTATTATCCCTTACATCCCTTACATCCTTTACATCCCTTACATCTTATCCATCTCCGAATCATCTTCGATTCTCAAATTGCTGATGATGAATTTCTGCCTTTCCATGGTGTTCTTGCCCATGTAGTATTCCAGCAGTTCCTTGATTCCGAAGTCGTTGTGCAAAATCACAGGTTCCAGACGGATGTTCTGCCCGATGAAGCCACGGAACTCGTCGGGTGAGATTTCGCCCAGACCTTTGAATCGGGTGATTTCGGCTTGCGCGCCGCATTTTTCCTTGGCGGCAACGCGTTCTTCATCGCTGTAGCAGTAATAGGTTTCCTTCTTGTTGCGGACGCGGAACAGGGGAGTCTGAAGGATATAGACGTGGCCGTTGCGCACGAGGTCGGGATAGAACTGCAAGAAGAAGGTGAGCAGTAGCAGACGGATGTGCATGCCATCGACATCGGCATCGGTAGCGATGACGATGTTGTTGTAGCGCAGGTTTTCCATGTCTTCTTCGATGTTCAAGGCAGCTTGCAGAAGGTTGAACTCTTCGTTCTCATAGCACACTTTTTTGCTCATTCCCAAGCAGTTGAGCGGTTTGCCGCGCAAGCTGAATACGGCCTGTGTCTGCACATCGCGACTCTTGGTGATGCTTCCCGATGCTGAATCGCCCTCGGTGATGAAGATGGTGCTGTCCAAACGATTTTCGTGGTTCGTGTTCAAGTGGACACGGCAGTCGCGCAGTTTCCGGTTGTTCAGGCTGACTTTTTTCGCACTTTCGCGGGCGGCCTTTTTGATGCCTGCAATGTCCTTGCGTTCCTTTTCGTTGATGAGAATCTTCTGCTGTAAAGCCGTCACAGTCTGCGGATTCATGTGCAGATAGTTGTCGAGATGGCGTTTCAGGATGTCGAAGACGTATGTCTTTAGGAAAGGACTGTCGTTGGTCCCGTCGGGATTGTTGGGGGCAAGGTGGGTCGAACCTAACTTGGTCTTTGTTTGTGCCTCAAACACAGGCTCTTGTATGCGGACGCAAAGCGCGCACACCAAGCCCTGACGGATGTCGGCGGGTTCGTATTCCTTTTGGAAGAACTCGCGCACCACGCGGGCGTAGCCTTCGCGGAAAGCGGATTGGTGGGTGCCGCCTTCGGTGGTGTGCTGACCGTTGACGAAGGAATAGAAATAGTCGCTCGATTGACCGTTCACATGTGTGAAAGCTGCCTCGAAATCGTCATCCTTGATGTGGATGATAGGGTAGAGGCCTTCGCCTTCCATGTTGTTCTCCAAGAGGTCGAGCAAGCCGTTTTTCGAATAGTAGCGTTTGTCGTTATAGACCAGACTGAGGCCACGGTTGAGGTAGGCATAGTTCCACACGCGTCTCTCGATATATTCATCCACATAGTGGTAGTTGCCAAACAAAGCCGTGTCGGGGATGAACTCGATCAGAGTACCTGTCTCGCCATCGGAGGCGATGATGCCCGTGTCGCTGGTCAGCTTGCCTTGCGCGAACTCGGCAATGCGGGTCTTGCCCTCGCGGATGGCTTGCACCTTGAAATACGAGGAGAGTGCGTTGACGGCCTTCGTACCGACACCATTCAAACCGACTGATTTCTGGAACACCTTGCTGTCGTATTTGGCACCCGTGTTCAGCTTCGAGACGGCGTCCACAATCTTTCCCAACGGGATGCCTCGGCCATAGTCGCGGATGGTGACTTTCTTCTCCACCTTGTTGACGGTGATTTCAATCTTCTTGCCGAAGCCCGAAGTGAACTCGTCAATGGAGTTGTCAATCACTTCCTTGATAAGCACATAGATGCCGTCGTCTTGCGAGGCACCGTCGCCTAGTTTGCCGATATACATACCTGGGCGGCGACGTATGTGCTCCATGTCTTCGAGGTGCACGATGCTGTCGTCGTTGTAGTTCTCTGTGTTTGGTGCGGGATTCTCGACTTGCGAGAAAATATCTTTCTCTTCGTATTCGTGGTCCATAAAAGCCAATTTAATGCGTTGAATATACGTTTTGCCGCAAAAATACGAAAAATTGGTGGATTTCTTGACAATTGCTGTTTCTATTATTAATTCCATCCGACCTTTGGGTCTGTTTTGATTTAGGTGAAATAAATAACAATGTCATTTCGACCGTAGGGAAGAAATCTATTGTTATTTGTTTCACTAAGAAAAGCCTATAGATACACTCCTTCGTCGGTATGACATAGGTTTTTTTGAAAAATCAAAACAGACAGTTAGTCTTTCTTGAAAATCCTTGTGGTTTCTTCCTTGACCCAATTCCAATCGTCACTATTCGGAACGAGTTGGCACAGCCTAATGCCTGTCATCCGGTGGAAAACAATCCATTGGTAAACGAAGATGGCTGCAAAAGTGATTGAAGTGGAAATGGCAGCACCGGCAATGCCAAGCCGTGGTATGAGAATGTAAACGCTTGGTAATGTGACGGCTAATCCGATTATTGAAGCGTAGAGGTTGTATTTTGGCATACCCGTCCCTTGAAAATGGTTGGCTAAGATGTTGTTTGCCGAAAAGAATACGATACCTGGCGCCAAAAGGATGATGACGGAGCGTATTCCGCTGAATTCTTCCGAGAAAAGCCACTCGAAAAGTGAGGTGGGCAGCAGCGAAACGACAATCATTGCCACTAAGGTGAACATGACCGAGATTTTGATGAACCGCAAGGTCAGCAGGTTGGCGCGTTCTTGGTCATCGGTGTTGCTTAGGGCGGAGAACTGAACCAAACCGATGCTGTTGCCAATGATTTTCACGCCCTCGGTGACTTGGGCTCCCGTACCATAAACGCCAGCCGACGACGGAGTGCTATTGCCTTGAAGGACATAGAGATTCAGACGTTTGTTGATGGTAGCCACGATGTTCGAAAGCTGCATGAGGGCACCATAGCCAAACATTTCTTTTAGTGTTGGTCCGATGGGGTCGAGACCTTCGCGTTTCAAGGTGGGCAAAAGCAAAATCCAACCGGCGACTAAAGCTAAGGTGTAACCGCATAGTTGCGAATAGAGGAATGCACGTGCATCGGCCATGTCGAGGATAAGGATGAACAATGCCATCGCGCTGACTTGTGTGAGTATCTGTAAGAGGAACAAGCAGTTGAATGTCTTCACCTTTTCTTTCCCGAGGAAATGGTTGAGGTTGAACTCGTGAAGGCTATAGGTGAGGGTCTGCAGCAATAGGATGGAGGCGTAACCTTCGGGAACGACGCGATGATAGAACTCGGGGAAGAACGACAAGCCTTTGAAAAGCAATAGGTAGAAGCACATCACGAGGCCAATCCAAGCGTAGGAGAGGGTCATCAGCGTGGAGAGCTTCTTGCGAGGGGTGAAATACACTAGCCCGCTGCCAGCCAGCAATTCGATGCCAATCAGCAAAAAGGTGTTATCGACTTGGACGGTATAGGCAATGCCCCATTCGGCGGCGCCGAGGAACTTGGTTCCCATGATGAGCGTCGCGAATTGCGTCAGCAGGTTGACGAGACGCACTGCACCGGTGCCAAGTATCTTCTTGAACATCTACTTGCGCTCCCAGACTTCAAAACGGTAAGTGAAATCGACTTGCGGGTCTTCGTCAACGACATTGACGTCAATCAGGTTCCATTCGTCGAAATCGATGTAGGGGAAATAGGTGTCGGCCTCAAATTCTTTGTCGATGCGGGTCAGATAGAGCTTGTCGGCATGGGGCAGAAACTGCTCGTAGATGCTGCCGCCACCTATGACGAAGGTCTCTTCTTCGTCGTGCACCATGTTGACGGCTTCCTGAATGGAATGGGCAAGCTCGAAGCCTTCTGGAGCCTGTTCTAAGTGTGAAGAAATGATGATATTGCGACGGTTGGGCAATGCGCGTTGGTTCGGCAAGGAAAGGAAGGTCTTGTAGCCCATGATGACGGTATGTCCCGTGGTGACGCGCTTGAAATATTTCAAGTCAGCCGACAGGTGCCAAATCAAATTGCCATTCAGTCCAATGGCCCGATTCCTTGCTAATGCAACAATGATGGATATCATAATTTCTTTGTATTTATGTATTTCTCAATTCTTTGAGACGCGATAAATCGACGTCTCTATTGCCGTTTCACTCAACTTTCATCTTTCAACTTTCAACTTTCAACTCTCAACTTTCAACTCTCAACTTTCATCTTTCAACTTTCAACTCTCAACTTTCAACTCTCAACTCTAAAACTCTCCCTCTAAACCGATACCTCTCCTTTGATTGCTGGGTAGGGGTCGTAATTTTCCAATGTGAAATCTTCGTATTTAAACGCAAAGATGTCTTTTACTTCCGGATTGATTCTCATGGTTGGCAGTTGACGCGGCTCACGCGAAAGTTGCGTCTTCACTTGCTCAATCAGGTTATTATAGATATGGACATCGCCGAAGGTGTGGACAAATTCGCCCGGTTTGAGGCCGCACACCTGCGCCACCATCATGGTGAGGAGCGCGTAGGATGCGATGTTGAAGGGCACGCCAAGGAACACGTCGGCACTGCGCTGGTAGAGCTGGCACGACAGTTTCCCGTCGGCCACATAGAATTGGAAGAAGGCATGGCAGGGGGGAAGTGCAGCCTTGCCAGCGGCTACGTTGGCCGCAAAGTCTTTCTCGTGCTCGTCGGGCAAGACGGATGGGTTCCAGGCGGTTACGATGTGGCGACGGCTATTGGGATTCGTCTTGATGCTCTCAATCACGGCCTTGATTTGGTCGATGCCTTCGTTGTTCCAGTTGCGCCATTGTGCGCCGTAAACGGGACCCAAGTCGCCGTTGGCATCAGCCCACTCGTCCCAAATGCTCACTTTGTTATCGTGCAGATACTTGATGTTCGTGTCGCCGCTCAAGAGCCAAAGCAACTCGTGGATGATGGATTTCAGATGGACTTTTTTGGTGGTCACCAACGGAAAACCTTCGGCAAGGTCGAAACGCATCTGGTAGCCAAACACGCTGATAGTGCCGGTTCCCGTGCGGTCGCCTTTCTGGACGCCGTGGTCGAGGATGTATTGAAGTAGGTCGAGATATTGCTTCATACTTGGTGTAATTATGAATTAAGAATGAAAAATGCAGAATAAGGCGAAGCCCAGAAACGGATAGCCGCATCGCGACATTCTCAATTCTCAAAATTCTCAATTCTCAATTCTCAATTCTCAATTCTTAATTCTCAATTCTAAATTCTTAATTCACTTCGTGCTTGTATTTGAACAGAATGGCGAACAAGATGCCTACCACAAAAGCGAAGCCTGCGAAGATGTACCATGCCGTTGACCAGCCTGTCATCAGTTGGTCGAATTGGTTGATGGGGTCGATGCCCCCTGTGAAGCGGTTGACGATAGCGCCGGCGCAGAACGAACCGACCGTGGCACCCAAACCATTGGTCATCATCATGAACACGCCTTGGGCGCTGCTGCGGATGCTGATGTCGGTGTTTTGGTCAACGAAGAGCGAGCCGCTGATATTGTAGAAGTCGAAAGCGACGCCATAGACTATCATCGAAAGGATGAAGAGGACGAGGCCGAAACCTGTAGGGCTTCCGGCACCCAACAGGGCGAAACGCAGGAACCAAGCCATGAAGGCGATAATCATCACTTTCTTGATGCCGAATTTGCGCAGGAAGAAAGGAATGAGCAAGATGCAGAGCGTTTCTGACACTTGTGAGATAGAGGAAAGGAACACGCTGTTCTTCACGGCAAAGGCGTTGGCGTATTCTTCCACGTTCTTGAAAGCATCCAGATATGGAGTGCAGAAACCGTTGGTCACTTGCAGACACATGCCCAAAAGGAAAGAGAAGATGAAGAAAATGCACATCTTCGGGTCTTTGAACAATGTGAAGGCGCGCAGGCCTAAAGCATCGACAAACGAAGCGTTTTCTTGCTTCTTGCTGATAGGGCATTCCGGCAAAGTGAAAGCATAGATGCCCAAGATAAGACTCCAACCGGCCGAGACGAACAGCTGCATGTAGCTATCCTTGAAGCCAGTGAAGTTGACAATCCACATGGAAACGATGAAACCGATGGTACCGAAAACACGAATAGGTGGATATGCCTTGACGGTATCCAGACCAGCCTTGTTCAATGCATTGTACGACACAGAGTTACCTAATGCAATGGTAGGCATGAAGAAAGCCACGCTTAATGCGTAAAATGGAAATATCCTTCCGAAAGTAATGCCATTACCATATTTCATGCCTATGAAACCGGCAAGGCCTATAAACAACGCTGACAGCAGATGGCAGATGCCCAACAGCTTTTGGGCAGGAATCCAACGGTCGGCAACGATGCCCATCAAGGCGGGCATGAAAAGTGAGACGATGCCTTGAATGGCGAAAAACGAGCCGATGTTGGCACCCATGCCGACATTGCCCAAATAAATTCCCAATGAACACAGATAAGCTCCCCATGAAGCAAAGATGAGGAAATTCATCACGATTAAACGTGTCTTGATACCTTTCATTATGATGTGATTTTATTGATTATTTCATTGCATTGATCTTGTCGCGAAGCAAGGCGGCTCTCTCATAGTCCTCGTTTTCGATGGCCTCACGCAGTTGCTCTTCGAGTTCTTCGATATTCTGGGTGCTGAGCGGAGCCGAAGCACTACTCTCTACATCCATCTTCCCACTTTCCACTTCCCACTTTTCACTTTCATCTTTCAACTCTCCACTGTCTTCACTTTCCACTTCATCTTCCATCTCGATTCCTGCTTCTTCCATGACAGTTTCGTAGGCGAAGATTTCGCAGTTGAGCCTGACGGCCAAGGCAATGGCATCGGAAGGACGCGCGTCAACCATGGTGAGTTGGCCATTGTGTTCGCAAACCAGCATGGCATAGAAAACGCCGTCGCGGAAACGGTTGATGACGACTTCCCTTATATTAATATTAAAGGTGTCGGCGAACTTGATGAACAGGTCGTGGGTGAGGGGACGACTATTCCTTTGTCTTTCAATACCCACTGCAATTGACTGTGCTTCAGCACCACCGATGACGATAGGAAGGCGTAAGTGTGAGTTGCGGTCGCCCAAAATGAGCACGTAAGCACCGGTTGATGACTCGCTGTAGGTCATCCCGACGATTTCAAGTCTGACTTTGTTCATCTCGTTTTCAATTTCGGAGGCAATCTGCTGAAAACTCGTCCGTTATGACATGGTTTAGCAAAAAAACCTTCTTCCTCAATCGCCAAAAATACGGACATTTTTCCAATCTGCCAAAAAAAGTTGCTGTTTGGGAAAAATCTTACCTCAAACTTAAAATCCGTTTTATTTTGTTCTTATTTTTGCACACTTAAAACACGATTGAAAGTAAATTTAATAATAACTAAAATTAATCGCTTATGAATCTTTCAGTAGTTTATTGGGTGCTTGCGGCCTCTATCTTGGCTCTGGCATTCGCCTTCTTCTTCTACAAGCAAATGATGAAGGAAGACGAGGGTACGGATTTGATGAAAAAGATTGCGGCTCACGTCCGTAAAGGTGCTATGGCTTACCTGAAACAGCAGTACAAGGTGGTCATCATCGTGTTTGTTGTTTTGGCTGCCATCTTTGGCATCATGGCCTATTTCAAGCTGCAAAATGGCATCGTCTGGTTCGCTTTCCTGACGGGTGGTTTCTTCTCGGGCTTGGCTGGCTTCTTCGGCATGAAGACCGCCACTTACGCTTCGGCACGTACAGCCAATGCTGCCCGTAAGTCACTGAACAGCGGCCTGCAAGTGGCTTTCCGCTCGGGCGCCGTCATGGGTCTGGTCGTGGTTGGCCTGGCTCTTCTCGATGTTTCGGTTTGGTTCCTCGTCTTGAAAGGCACTAACCTCCTGAATTTTGTCGGCGCCAATGCTGACTTGGTCACCATCACCACTACCATGCTGACCTTCGGTATGGGTGCTTCCACTCAGGCATTGTTTGCCCGTGTGGGTGGCGGTATCTACACCAAGGCTGCCGATGTCGGTGCCGACCTCGTTGGTAAGACCGAATACAACATCCCTGAAGACGACCCGCGCAATCCTGCTACCATCGCCGATAACGTTGGCGACAACGTCGGTGACGTGGCTGGTATGGGTGCCGACCTTTATGAATCATACGCCGGTTCCATCTTGGCTACCATGGCTTTAGGCGCTTCGGCTTTCGCTACCGCAGCTGCCGAATCGGCCGCTGGCGAAGCCATGCAGATGAAGGCTGTCATCGCTCCAATGCTGATTGCCGCTGTGGGCGTGTTGCTCTCTTTGATTGGTATTTTCATGGTCCGCACCAAGGAAAACGCAGGCATGAAACAGTTGCTGGGTGCCCTTTCGCGTGGTACTAACACTGCCGCCATCCTTATCGCTGCTGCCACTTTCGGCATCTTCGCATTCCTGTTTGGAACCGAAACAAACCAATGGTGGCACGTCTCCATGTCGGTCGTCGTCGGTCTGTTGGCTGGCGTCATCATCGGCAAGGCTACCGAATATTACACTTCGCAATCCTATAAGCCTACCCAAAAGGTGGCCGAAAGCTCAAAGACGGGTCCTGCTACTGTAATCATTTCTGGTCTGGGTCTCGGTATGCTTTCCACTGCCATCCCTGTTATCACCGTGGGTGTGGCCATTATCCTGGCTTATCTCTGTGCCAATGGCTTCAGCCTCGAATTCAATGCACAGAACCTTTCGATGGGTCTCTATGGTATCGGCATCGCTGCCGTGGGTATGCTCTCCACTTTGGGCATCACCTTGGCTACCGACGCTTACGGTCCAATCGCCGACAACGCTGGTGGTAACGCCGAAATGAGCGGCCTCGATCCTGAAGTGCGTCAACGCACCGATGCTCTCGATGCTCTCGGCAACACCACTGCCGCTACCGGTAAGGGTTTCGCCATCGGCTCGGCTGCTCTGACAGCTCTTGCTCTTCTGGCTTCATACGTTGAGGAAATCAAGATCGCCTTGGTGCGTGTCGGTCAAGACCTGCCGAATGGCGTTGAAGCTGCAAAGGCTACCCTCATCGACTTCATGGAAGCCTACAACGTGAACCTGATGAACCCTGTCGTCCTCGTGGGCGTGTTCATCGGTGCCATGATGGCCTTCGTATTCTGCGGCATGACCATGAATGCCGTGGGTCGCGCTGCACAGAAGATGGTTGAAGAAGTGCGCCGCCAGTTTGCCACCATCAAGGGTATCCTCGAAGGCAAGGCTGAACCTGACTACGAGCGTTGCGTGGCCATCTCCACAAAGGGCGCTCAGCACGAAATGCTGGTTCCTTCCATCCTCGCTATCGTAGTTCCTATCCTTACGGGTGTCATCCTTGGCGTTCCTGGCGTGCTGGGTCTGCTCATCGGCGGCCTCTCATGCGGCTTCGTCATGGCTGTGTTCATGGCCAACTCGGGCGGCGCTTGGGACAATGCCAAGAAGTATGTCGAAGAAGGCAACTTCGGTGGCAAGGGCTCTGACAACCACAAGGCTACCGTCGTCGGCGACACCGTCGGTGACCCATTCAAAGATACATCAGGTCCTTCGCTGAACATCCTCATCAAGCTGATGAGCATGGTGAGCATCGTGATGGCTGGCCTTACCGTCAGCTGCCACCTGCTGTAACCAATATCACATTTGGAAACAGAAAAGCGCCTCGAACGGGGCGCTTTTCTTTGTTATATGCTGTAGGCAACCGTGACGACATACTGCTTTCCGCGGTTCACTTGCGTTTCCAGCCGATAGCCTTTGCCGTCGAGGACGGTGTGCAAGTCATCGACGATTCCGGTGCCGCGTAGTTTCAGCACGGCTTCTTTCATGGTCCAAAAGCGAATGAAGTCTTCGGTGCTGTGGATTTGTGCGGCTTCCGTCTCGTTCATGGTCTTTTGTACCAAGGCTGGAGTAGGCTCGCGAAAGCTCTCTATGTCGATGCCGATGGGTTTGTCGTCAACGACAACGGCGAGGCCGTTCTTGCAATGGCTGATGTTGAAATGGACGTCGGGATAATGCAGCAACGATGGTTTCCCATGCTCGTTGTGCTGAAGCTCGAAGTTGGTGACACCCATGCTTTTGAGCATCTCGACCAGCATCAGCCAGGTCTTGAGGTGCTCGAATCGGCCGGCAAGGTGCTTGAAGCGGAGTGCCTCTGAGCGTTGCGGCTCACCGACGATGTTGAGCATCCTTTCTACCTCAGTTTCTGTAACTTGGGTCATGTCGTCGAAAACTGTTATCATGCTAATTTAATGTCTTGAATTTTGATGCAAAAATACTGCTTTATGTCGAATGGGTATTAAAATATCGTAGATAAACAAATAATTCGTATTTTCGCAAACTTTTTATGATTGAAATATGGGTAGAAAAGATTATAAAAGGATTCCTCTAAGGTCGTTTGACGATATGCCACAACGCACCTTCGACCTCTTGCCTCGTTTCGTTGATAAATTCGGATGGAAAGACTGCATATTTGCAGGAAAGGTGAACGGGCAATGGGTAAAGATTGACGGAAACCGTTTCATAGAGCGTGTCAACCGAATTAGCATGGGCATGATGAAGCTTGGTGTTCAGAAGGGTGACCGTGTCGCCATCGTTTCAAATAGCTGTCCACAATGGAATATGGTCGATTTTGCGGTCCAACAAATCGGGGCTATCGTCGTTCCCGTATATCCAACATTGAGCCAGCATGACTTCGAATATATCTTCCATCATTCCGAACCGAAGATTATCTTTGTGGAAGGCCCGGTTATATATCGGAAAATCAAAGACGTACTCGAACACGTCGATGCGCTGGTTTATACCTTCAACCAAGTGATGGGCATCAAGTTGCTCAAGGAGGTGATTGAGGAAGGCTTCAGTGGCCTTGACCTTCGCCGAGAGTTGCGCCAAATCGAGTCGGAGATTTCGCCTGATGACGTTGCCACAATTATCTATACCTCAGGCACGTTAGGCACACCCAAGGGCGTCATGCTCACGCATCGCAACTTGATGAGTAACTGCCAGCACTACGCTCCACATTATCCCATCGAGCCGACACAGAACGCCATAAGCTATTTGCCGTTGTCGCATATCCTTGAGCGTTCCGTTCAATACAGCCATGTCTATCTTGGTGTTTCGACCTATTATGTCGAGAACATAGGCACCATCATGCGCGATGTCGCCGACATTAAGCCCGAGCATTTTTCCACCGTGCCTCGTGTACTTGAAAAGGCTTACGTCGCTATCATGCGAAAGGGCGAGAAACTCACGGGCTTTAAGAAGAAAACCTTCAACTGGGCTTTTGCCCTGGCTGAGAAATATGACGAAACAGGTCGCAACAACAGCATTTTTTATAGATGGAAACTGGGACTTGCCCGCATCCTCGTCTTCGATGAGGTGAAAAAGACCTTTGGGGGGAACCTCCGCTTCTTCATTTCGGGTGGTGCCAGCATCCAGCCACGTTTGGTCCGCACCTTTGCCGCCATGGGAATGCCAGTCAGCGAAGGCTATGGCCTCACCGAGACTTCGCCTGTGGTTTGCACCAACAGTCCCGCAACGGGAGTGATGAAAGCAGGAACCGTGGGTGTCCCATGCGCCAACCTCGAAGTGAAGACCGATCCCGAAACAGGCGAAATTCTCGTCAAAGGTCCAAGCGTGATGAAAGGCTACTACAAGGATGAGGAACAAACCCGTTTGGCCATCGACGAGAATGGCTTCTTTCACACGGGCGACAAGGGCGAGTTCGACGAAGACGGCTTGTTGAAGATCACCGGTCGCATCAAGGAAATCTTCAAGGACTCGATGGGCAAGTATATCTCGCCTGCCTTGATTGAGAACAAGTTTGCCGAATCGGTGTGGTTCAACAACGTGATGGTCGTGGGCGAAAACCAGAAGTTCGCCGCTGCCCTCATCGTGCCTAATTTCGAGTATCTCAAGCAATGGTGCAAAGAACAGAATATCGAATATAAGACAGATGCCGAGATGGTGAAGAACAAATCGGTTGTGGCTGCCATCAAGAAGGAAGTGGAAGCCTACAACAAGTTCTTTGGCGACTATGAACAGATAAAACGTTTCGAACTCATGGACCACGAGTGGACCATCGATGATGGCGAAATCACGCCAAGCATGAAGATTCGCCGCAAGGTCATTGCCGAGCACTACAAAGATTCCATCGACAGGCTCTTCGTAGAATAACACAACAATATGAAAATGGCTTTTTTCATATTGTTGTCTCTTGCATTGAGTTTTTCAATCCGCGCATACGTTAGATAGATAATTCAAAAAAGACCATGAGGCACTATATTATCATTATCCTTTGCACGCTGATATTCATCGGAGTTTCGTGTAAGGCAAATCACAAAGGAAATGATGAAGTGTGTAATGATACCTTTGCAATATGGATGCTGGAACTCAAGGCTGATAGTTGTGTCCGTAACTATCAATATAGCGAAGCTGTTGAATCACTTCAAACTATAGTCAGCCAATACGGCCATGCCATAGATAGCGCCGATTTATGTGACTATCAAAACTCCATTCGCCTTTATGCTTCTATTGCATCGGTTAAGCCACAATGTATTCACAAACAATGTGATATGATTATTCCAACCTATCAAAATGAATTCTCACATTTGATTGTTCCAGTATTATGTAATGGCAAGACTGTCGGCTTTGTTTTCGATACGGGAGCCAATCTTTCAACCATCACACAAAGTGTAGCTGAAGAAATGGACCTGAAAATGATAAACGCTGACGTTACTGTCGGTTCGTCAACGGACATTGATGTGACTTCGCAACTGGCTGTTGCCGATAGCATTGAGATTGGAGGAATCCTGTATGAAAACGTCGTTTTCCTTGTCCTACCCGACGAAATGCTTTCGTTCCCGTCTATTGGATATGAGATTCATGGCATAATCGGTTTTCCTGTAATCAGCCAGATGGAGGAGATTAGGATGAACCAAGATGGCACTATTTTCACTCCACTTGAACCTATAGACAAAGGCTTCCAAAATATGTATTTCGACGGGCAAAGCATTATCGTTCAATTGATTCACGAAAATGATACTTTACATTTCTTCCTTGATACAGGAGCCAATTCAAGCCAACTTTCGAGGAAGTATATTGAGACCCACAAAGAAGAAATCGTAGCTCATGCCAAACTTCAACATGTGCATCGTGGTGGTGCCGGCGGAATGGTTGAAGTCGATGAGTATGTCATTGATGATTTTACGTACATTATTGGAAGTCAAAGCAATACATTAAAACACATGCCAGTGAGCATGGATGAAAGCCACAGCCAATATGAGGGTGTTATCGGACAAGACATTTTTGCTCAGTTCGATACGATGATTTTGAATTTCAGATACATGTATATCGATTTTGAATAATCAAATCCAAAGAACTTTATACAAATAGAAAAATAGTTCGTAAAGGTTGAAATGTTTTTGAGATAAACGATAAAAACCATACCTTTGCAGCATAAACGATTATAATATTTTTCATCATGTCAGAATTGCCAGCATTATTCTCCGACCTCGCCTTGATTTTAGTTACGGCCGGTATTACTACAGTTATCTTTAAGTGGCTGAAGCAGCCTGTTGTTCTGGGCTACATCATTGCAGGTTTCCTTATCGGGCCATATATGACATTGTTCCCGGGCATCAACGACCACGAAAGTGTTCACTTGTGGAGCGAAATCGGTATGGTTTTCTTGCTGTTTGCCATCGGTTTGGAATTCAGTTTCAAGAAGTTGAAGAAAGTGGCAGGCACGGTTGGCATCACCGCTCTCACCGAGTTGATTTCGATGTGCATCATCGGTTTCTTCCTCGGCAAGTTGTTGGGTTGGAGCCAGATGGACAGCATCTTCCTTGGCTGCATGTTGGCCATGTCGTCAACGACAATTATTGCAAAAGCCTTTGAAGATTTGAAGCTCACGCGTGAGAAATTTACGCAAGGTGTCATCGGCGTGTTGGTGGTCGAGGATTTGGCTGCCATCTTGATGATGGTGATACTTTCAACGATTGCGGTCAGCACCTCGTTTAATGGTGCCGAGTTGGCTATGAGTGTGGTGAAGCTCGTCTTCTTCCTCTTGATATTCTACATCGGAGGCATGTTCCTCGTTCCTTCGTTCCTTAAACTGATTCGCCGATTTATGTCGGAAGAAATGCTGACGGTAGTTGCCGTTGGCTTGTGTTTCTTCATGGTTTGGTTAGCCACCAAATTTGGTTTCTCATCGGCATTGGGCGCTTTCCTGATGGGAAGTATCTTGGCCGAAACGCTTGAGGCTGAGATGATTCACAAGCTCACCAAACCAATCAAGGACTTGTTCGGTGCGGTGTTCTTCGTTTCGGTTGGTATGATGGTCAATCCAAGCATCTTGGTGCAGTATTGGTGGCAAATTTTGGTTATCACGATAGTTGTCATTCTGCTGAAGTCGCTTAGTTCGGGAGTGGGTATGTTGCTGGCTGGCAACAACTTGAAGGATTCGGTTCGCGCTGGTGTTTGCTTCGGACAAATCGGTGAGTTCTCTTTCATCATCGCTTCGGTAGGTATGAGTTTCGGCGTCATCGACGATTTCCTGTATCCAATCATCGTTTCTGTTTCAATCATCACAACCTTCATTACTCCATATGCCATCAAGAGCGGATTGCCGCTGTTTAATTGTATGGACAAGAAGATACCCGCAAAATGGAAAGAGACGATGGAAAACAAGAACAAGGGTATCAAGACCAAGACGGGCGAGAAGGTGACGATGCGTGACTTCCTTATTCGCCAACTCAAAAATATCGTGATTTATACCTGTATCACGTTTGCTGTGATGTGGCTCTGCTTTGGCTTGGCTGCCATTATTAATCGGTATGTCCCGCTGCCCTACGGCAATATCATTGGAATAGCGTTGACATTGGTGATTACCTCTCCATTCGTTTGGGCACTTGCCTTCCGCCACAAAAAGAATGACACAAGAGATAAATTGCAGGAAAACAGTAAATTTAGTGATAGTGCTGTCCAATTATCATTCATCGTTGGTTTCCTCATTGCATTGGGATTTGAATGGAACATGATACACCATTTCTTCAGCCAGCCATTCTGGGCTTCGATGAATCTGGATGGCGGTCTTCCTGCCGTTTGGGTGGCATTTATCTTTGCCATTGGCGTGACTTTGTTGTTGCGTGTGATTAGCCCAGCCATGAAATGGTATAAGCTAATCGAGAAGAACTTCCTGGAGAACATGAACAAACGCCAGTCGCAACAGACGATTGTGGTGCCTGAAATCCTTCAGGAGAATTTCACGCTTGAGAAGATGGAACTGAGCGTCAAGAGTCCATACGTGGGCAAGACGATAAAGGAAACCGATTTCCGCGACAATTATAACATTAGTGTGGTTTGTGTCGAACGCGGCGACGAAATCACCAATCTCCCTGACAAGGATTTCGTGCTCTATCCTCACGATGAAATCACGTTTATAGGTTCTGAAGCGCATCTCAACTTGCTGAAATCCAGAGTTATTATTGAAGATGAAATCTTGATTAGGGAGAAGCCCGAAAGTGATGTCGCCTTGCACGAAGTTGACATTGCAGAAAACGACCCATTCCTTGGCATGATGCTGCGCGAAACCAAGTTGCGCGAACGTCACTTTGCCATGGTTGTCGCTGTTGAGCGTGATGGTGATTTCATCCTGAATCCATCGGCCAATATCCGTTTTGAGGTTGGCGATCATGTATGGTTTGTGTCAACAACAGAAAAAGCCAAGGAATTGGCTGGCATTCATTTGATTAACAATTAATACCAAATAAAGTATGGAAAACCTGCCTGCCTTATTCTCCGACCTTGCCTTGATTCTGGTCACGGCTGGAATCACGACGCTTTTGTTCAAGTGGCTGAAGCAGCCAGTCGTTTTGGGTTATATCATCGCAGGTTTCCTTATTGGGCCTAATTTCGAGTGGTTTCCCGTCATTAAAGACCAGGTCAGCGTTGAGACGTGGAGCGAAATTGGTATGGTTTTCATGCTCTTCGGTATCGGCTTGGAGTTCAGTTTCAAGAAGTTGAAGAAGGTGGGCGGCACTGTCGGCATCACGGCACTTACCGAATTGGTGACCATGTGCATAGTGGGTTTCTTGCTCGGTAAACTGCTGGGTTGGAGCCAGATGGATTGCATCTTCCTTGGTGCTATGCTTTCCATTTCGTCAACGATGATTATTGCCAAGGCTTTCGACGACATGAAACTTGGGCGCGAGAAGTTCGCTGGTAATGTCATTGGAGAATTGGTTGTGGAAGACCTTGAGGCAGTGTTGCTTATGGTTATCCTTTCCACTTTGGCAGTGAGTAAGACCTTTAACGGAGTGGAGCTTTTGGGCAGTATGCTCAAACTTGTGTTCTTCATCTTGATATGGTTCATCGGTGGCATTTTCCTGGTACCAACCATCTTGAAATGGGCCCGCAAATTCATGTCGGAAGAAACACTGACGGTTTTCAGCATAGGCCTCTGTTTCCTGATGGTGGTGTTGGCTAATTTGGCAGGCTTTTCCTCCGCATTGGGCGCTTTCGTGATGGGAAGTATCTTGGCCGAAACCCTTGAGGCTGAAGCCATTCACCGCCTCACAACACCTATCAAGAACCTGTTTGGTGCCATCTTCTTCGTGTCGGTAGGCATGATGGTCGATCCAAGGATTTTGGTCGATTATTGGTGGCAGATTTTGGTGATTACGATAGTCTTGCTTATCTTCAAGCCATTGAGCAATGTGGTTGGACGGCTTTTGGCTGGCATTGGCCTGAAAGAAGCCATGCAAGGCGGTTTCTGCTTCAGCCAAATCGGGGAATTTTCGTTTATTATCGCCACACTTGGTCTCAGTTACGGTGTCATCGACGATTTCATGTATCCTATCATCGTTTCGGTTTCCATCATTACCACTTTCATCACTCCATACGCAATCAAATTAGGCATCCCGACCTATAACTGGGTGGAGAAACGTATTCCACCGCAACTGAAAGAAAGGATTAATAACAAGGAAGCAGGCCTGAAGGTAAAGAGCGGAAAACATGTGGATATGAAGAGCTTTTTGGTGAAGCAACTGAAAACTTTGGTTATCTATTCCGCCATTGTCATAGCCTTGATGTTGCTTTGCTTCAGCATCTGTTCCTTGGTCATTAAATACATCGGAGCTCCCTGGAACTATGTTATTAGCTTGATTATCACGCTTGTGATTTTGTCGCCTTTCCTTTGGGCGGTCGGCTTCCGCTATTCGATGACGGATCTTACCAACAAACTGATGAAAGCAAATCGCTTCAACAAAATGTTGATTCGAACTATATCCTTGATACGTTTCCTGTTGGTGTGGGCTGTAGTTTATAGCGTGATGCGCCATTACCTGAATGCTGCGTTTTGGGACGAATGGGAGGTCGGCAAGGCTGTGTTCGTTTGGCTTAACATTGGCTTCAGTTTGGTTTTTACCTTTTTGCTACGACTGCTATCTCCAGCGATGAATTTCTATCGCCGCATCGAAAAACGCTTTTTGGAGAATCTCAATCACCGGCAATCCAATCAGGTGTTCACCATTCCCGAAGTGCTTCAGGAGAATTGCCGCCTCAGCAAGATGACGCTCAGTCCCGACAGCCAATATTCGGGAAAGACAATCCGTGAGACCGATTTCCGCGATAGTTTTAATGTCAGTGTGGTGAGCGTTGAACGAGGAAAGAATAATTACGATTTGCCGAAGCCTGACTTTCAGTTGTTTCCGTACGACAAGATTACTTTTGTTGGTAACGAAGACAAATTGCGCCTTTTGATGGGCAGGATTGAATCGTTTGAAGATACACTGATTAATGAACACGAAAATGGCGATGTGGACATGTATAAGGTTGAAGTTCGCCCTGATAGTCCATATTGTGGTGTGATGTTGAAGGATAGCGACTTGGCTTCGCGATACAACACCATGGTGATTGCCTTGGAGCGTGATGGCGATTTCATCCTCAATCCTTCGCCTCGCGTGGCATTCGCCGCCAACGATATTGTCTGGTTCGTGGCTTCGTCAGCCAATGCCAGAGTGCTTATGGCTTTGTGATGGGCTAATTATTTCCCGATTTAACTCTTGAGATATTTCTTGATGCCATGGGTAGCTTCCTTTTTCACAAAATCCATGTTATAGCTGACAATTATGTCGCCTGCTTTAGCGAGAATATTGTCCTTGGGAATGATAGTGTCGTTGTCGCGACGAAGAAGGACAATCTTGATATGCTCATTTTCAGCAATTTCAGATAATTCTTTTCCGATATAAGGACTATTTTTCCGAATGCGTTGCTCTTCTAGCTCGCCAAGCGTATTCTCTTCCATTGTTTTGGTGCAAACTACAATCTTGTCGCCTGCCAGGAATTGGGTATGGCCACGAGGTGTCATTATTTCATCGCCTCGAATCACAACGGCAAACAACATGCTCTTCGGCGAACCGATTTCCTTGATGGTCTTTCCAACCCACGGACTTTTTTCGGTCAACTCGAATTCGCCGAACTGCACATCATAGTCATCACTGTAATCGCTGAACGACTTCATTACATCTTCGTCTTCGTCAATCATGTCGAGCATTTTGGCTGCCCAAGGAATAAGTGAGCCTTGAAAACCGATAGAAATCAAAACGATAAAGAAGACAATGCCTAATATGTTGTTTTCCATGTGAATAGATGCTTCAGCCATGATAGCGAAAACGATTGATGAAGCACCACGAAGCCCAACGAACGAAATCAATGTATTTTGTTTCAGATTGTAACCTTTACGCTTGAACCAGCACAAGATGGAGAATACACTGATGGGACGTGCGACAACGAGCATGAAGAGCCAAACCATGATGGCAGGCAATAAGACTCCGGCAAATGTCGAAAAGCTTCCAAAAACCGTGTCGACTTCTGCCGAAAGTCCCAAAAGGAAAAACAGGAACACCTGCATCAGGTTGGTGATACCATCGAAGAAGTGGACCTGAGTCTTTCTTCCGCTAAATTCGGTATTGCCGAGAATCATACCCACGATATAGGTGCTAAGGTAACCATTGCCGCCGACGAGTGTTGGGATGCCGTATGCCAAAAGTGCGGTAGCCAAGAAAAACAAGGAGTCGAATCCTGCGGAAAAACGTTTGATCTTGTCTAATGCAATTCGGGCCAAGAATGCAAGCAGGAAGCCTCCGCCAACGCCAAAGACGATTTGAGAGAAAATGAGCCAGAGGATGGAACCTACTGAGATGCCTTCGTTGCCTGAACCGGCGATAACCGAAATCATTATGGTTGTGAGCATGTACGAACACGGGTCGTTACTGCCGCTTTCCACTTCAAGGACGGATGCGGTGTGGTTCTTCAAGCCCAACTTGCGCGATCGCAGAGTGGAAAAGACCGAAGCCGCATCGGTTGAGGCCAAGACCGAACCCATGAGAAGGCTCTCTGTCCATTTCCAATGGAGGAGATAATGGCAAAACAGCCCCGTCAACCCAGCAGTCGTGATGACACCTACGCTCGCCAGCAATGCCGATTCGGTAAAGACTTTATTCGCCGAGCCTTTCCAACGTGTGCCAAAACCACCATAGAAGATGATGATGTTAAGCGCGACCGTGCTGAACCCGTCAACGATATAGTAGTTTTCGTCCGTTATCAGGTCTTTGACGAGCGATGTGCCCATGCCAAGAATTAGGAAGGCCAACAACACAGGGACACCTATCTTGTTCGATATCTTGTCGAAAATCATGCAAATAATAATTATTATTGCAGCTAATGTGATAGCAGTAGTAACCATGTCTTCTTCTATAGATTTTGCCATGCAAAAGTATTAAAAATTCAAATCGAAAACAAGACAAAATTCATCGGGAAAAATGTACCTTTGCAAGCGTTATGATAGTGTGCATTGCAGAAAAACCGAGTGTCGCGAAAGACATCGCTAAAGTGTTGGGTGCCAATTCGGCACACGATGGTTATATGGAAGGCAACGGTTATCAGGTAACTTGGACTTTCGGTCACCTTTGCTGCCTGAAAGAGCCACACGACTACACCGACCAATGGAAGGCCTGGGCCTTGAGCCGATTGCCGATGATTCCACAACGCTTTGGCATCAAGCTCATTGCCGATAAAGGTGTCGAGAAGCAGTTCAAAATCATCGAAGGCCTATTCCAAAAGGCCGATTATATCATCAACTGTGGTGATGCCGGCCAGGAAGGCGAACTCATCCAGCGGTGGGTGATGCAGAAAGCCAATGTGCATTGTCCCGTGCAACGCTTGTGGACTTCCTCCATGACGGAAGAAGCCATTCGCGAAGGCTTCAACAACCTGAAGGACCAATCTGAATATCAGTCGCTTTACGAAGCAGGATTGGCACGTGCCATAGGCGATTGGCTGCTTGGAATGAACGCGACACGCCTCTACACTTTGCGTTATGGCAAGAACCGGCAAGTGCTTTCGATAGGACGCGTACAAACCCCAACTTTGGCATTGATTGTCAATCGGTATCTTGAAATCAAGAACTTCAAGCCGGAAGCCTATTGGGTGCTTTCCACATTGTATCGCGACACGCTCTTCACCGCGACAAAGGGGAAATATGGCAAAGCGGAAGAAGGCCAAGCCGACCTGAAATCCATTGAAGGAAAAGAATTTACAGTTACCAATGTAGAGAAGAAGCAAGGAAAGGAAGCTCCGCCACGACTTTACGACCTGACCTCGCTGCAAGTGGAATGCAACAAGAAATATGGCTTTTCTGCCGACCAAACCTTGCAAACCATCCAGAGCCTCTACGAGAAGAAATACACTACCTATCCGCGCGTCGATACGACATATCTGAGCGATGACATCTATCCGAAATGCCCAGATATCCTTCAAAAACTCACACCTTATTCTGCCTTGACGGCACCGCTTTCGGGAAAGAAACTCCCGAAAAGCAAGAAGGTGTTCGACAACTCGAAAGTCACTGACCACCATGCCATTATCCCAACGGGAGTCGTTCCGCAAGGATTGTCGTTTGCCGAAGAAAAGGTATATGACGAAGTATGCCGGCATTTCATCGCCGTGTTTTATCCCGATTGCGTGTTCAGCACTACAACAGTTCTTGGCAAAGTGGAAGAGGTTGAATTCAAGACCACGGGCAAGCAGATTCTTGAACCAGGCTGGCGCGAGGTGGTAAAGCCTCAAAAACAGCAAGACGAGAAGAAAGAAGGAGAGGAGGAGGAAGAAAAGACACTGCCTGCTTTCGAGAAAGGCGAACAAGGGCCTCATCAGCCGCAATTGACTGAAAAACAAACAACGCCACCGAAACCATACACCGAAGCCACTCTTTTACGAGCCATGGAAACTGCCGGAAAGTTGGTCGATGACGAAGAACTACGCGAAGTGATGAAAACCAACGGCATAGGTAGGCCATCAACACGCGCTGCCATTATCGAGACACTCTTCAAGCGTAATTATATCAAGAAGGTGCGCAAGAGCCTTGAGCCAACACCTACAGGCATTGAGCTCATCAGCCTCATCAACGAAGAACTGCTGAAAAGCGCCGAATTGACAGGCATTTGGGAAAAGAAACTGCGTGAAATCGAGCAACATAAATATAGTACGCCTCAGTTTATCGAAGAACTGAAACAAATGGTGACCGAAGTGGTCAACAATGTGCTTTCAGGCAAGGTCGGCAATCCTGATGCCATCATCGGAACCGTTTGCCCGCAGTGTGGCAAGGGAAAAGTCATCAAAGGAAAGACCGCCTACGGTTGCTCGGAGTGGCGCAATGGCTGCAGTTGGCGAAAACCATTCTGACGCATCCTAAAATATCGCAAGCCTCATTCGATTTCCAAAGTCCTCTTGCAGATTTCGATTTCTTCAGGATCGCCAGTGTATTTGCCGAGGTCGTCGCTGAGCTTCACGACCTTCTTCCAATTACGTTTTTCGGTAATCTTGGCGGCAGTGAGTTTCACCACAATGTTCATGGCTTTCACATTATCGACATCGCAAGTGAGGTGTGTACCAATGCCATAGGAATCGGCCATGCGACCATCCACAATGTTGTGTAGCTCAATGGCTTCATCGACATTCAATCCGTTGCTGAAGATGATTGACTTGGTGCTTGGGTCGATGCCCAACTCTTTGTATTTGTTGATGATATCTTCCAAGGCCTCCACGTTATCGCCACTGTCAACACGCAAACCGTCAAACAGTTTGGCATGGAGCAAGGTGAAGTTTTGGAAGAATGCCTTGCGGGTATAGGTGTCATAAAGGAACACGCCCAAACTGCCTGTGAAAACATCCTGCCAATAGTCCATGGCGAGATAGTTGGCTTCGTTGTAGCCGTAGAGCGAGCAGGTCTCGATGAACTGGTGACTCATGGTGCCAATAGGAGTGAGGTTGTATTTCATGGCGAAATAGACGTTCGACGTACCCACGAAACACGTCTTTGTGAATTGCTTCTGTGCTTCGATGAACGATTGGATGACACGTTCCTGATGCTCAAACGAGAAACGTCGGCGGGTACCGAAATCACTGAACTTCACGCCGTTGCCAATGAGGCGGATTCCTTTATCGTAAGATTTCTTATATTCCTTTTCGGCATCGTAATTTTCCAATTCGCCCTTCATCTCGTGCCAAAGTTCCGAAACGGTAGCCAGGATGGGCATTTCCCAAAACACCGTGCGCCAAAGCAAACCCGTCACACTGATATGAAGATGGCCCTCAGCATCTTGGCTGACCTCGACTTCCGACGACTTCATCTTGAAACCTTTCAGGAAAGTGAAGAACCACAGCGGGAAATAGTAGCATTTCTGCTTCATGAAATGCGATTCCTCGTCGGTGATGCGAAGGTCCTCAATCATCTTGAACTGTTCCTTTAGCTTTTCCGCAAAGCCTTCGGGATAAACCGAGTTGTTGCGGTCAACGAAAGTGTATTGACCCATGGCGCGAGGAAACTTCTGCAAATAGGCATAGCAAACGCTAAACGTATATAAATCGTTGTCTAATAAGCTGTTGATAATTCTTCTCATGATTCTATATTAACATAGTTTTGCATAAATGCTCCTAATCTTGTCGGAAATATATTTCACTGAATTCATGGTGTTTTCCAACACCTGAACCAAGTCTTTTCGCTTGATGATTTCAACGAGATTGTAGTTTTTGGTGAACA
>CALBNP010000137.1 GCA_937896505.1 uncultured Bacteroidales bacterium
CTGTTGCCGCCACGCCTTTGGCTGCCATCATCATGATTGACACGATTAAGGAATACTATGAAGCCACGGGCAAAAAAGTAGGTTTCAAGCCCGCCGGTGGCATGAAGACACCCGAAGACGCCATGACCTATTATTATCTGGTGAAAGGCATCCTTGGCGAGCAGTGGCTCAACAAGAACCTTTTCCGTGTAGGCACAAGCCGTTTGGCAGGTCAAATCATTGAAATACTGAAATAAACACTATGGAAACTAACGAATTGATAGGTTTGACGCACAGCGAGGAAATCGTTGTCGAGCATAAGGATACGGCAGCTGTCTATGGTTCGGGCGCATTGGAAGTTTTCGCCACGCCTGCCATGATTGCCATGATGGAAATGACGAGCCTGAAATGTGTAGCCGACAAGATTGGCGAAGAGAATACCACAGTTGGCATTGCGGTCAATATCAAGCACTTGAAGGCCAGTCCTGTGGGACACACCATCCGTTGTGATGCGAAAGTGGTTGAGGTGGATCGTAAGCGTTTGGTCTTCGAAGTGAGATGCTTCGATGGAGGCGAACTCGTTGGCGAAGGCACTCACGAGCGTTTCGTGGTGAACAGCGCCAAATTCATGAGTAAGAATTTGTCTTGAATTTTCAAAAAAGCCTATGTCATACCGACGAAGGAGTGTATCTATAGGCTTTTTTGAGTGCAACAAATAACAATAGATTTCTTCCCTTTGGTCGAAATGACATTGTTATTTGTTACAACGAGATGACTTCATCCATGCGGATGTCGAGTGGCTCGGTGGGCACCTCGTTGACCAATTGGAAGTCGAAGCAGATGCCGATGCGCTTCACACCAAGGTGTTGGCAGAGGAAACGGTCGTAGTAGCCACGGCCACGCCCAATGCGGTTGCCGTTTCTGTCGAAAGCCACGCCGGGCACTACAATCAAGTCGAAATCACCAGTATAGGGCTCGTTTTGAGGCTCAAGGATGTTGAAGTCGCCCACGGCGAAAGTAGTATCTTTCCCAAACGCTACGGGAATGATGTCGTCGCCCACGACGGTGGGAAGGATGATTTGCTTTTTCACATGCCATTTTTCGAGAAAAGCCTGCGTCTGCACCTCATCGGGGAGGGCGCTGTAAAGCATTACGCGTTCCGCTTTCATGAAGTCGGGATGCTGCTCCAGCTTGGCCATGATTTTTTCGGATTGTTCAAGCAACTGTTCCTTGGTGTGTTGCTTCTTGAGTGCCTTGATTTGTGCGCGAAGTTCTTTCTTGTCCATTGTAAGTGTGTACTCGTAAAATTTAGCAAAGATAGGACTATTTCGCGACAAGTGTGTTTTTTTTCTATTTTTGCAACATCAATTTATTAGATATGAGACGTTTAATAATACTTTCAATTGCGATTTTGTTCGCTTCTTTCGCAATGGCCCAAACCGCTGGTCAAGACATAGATGTCATTCATTATGATATCCATTTGAGTCAGTTCGATTTCTCGGAAAAGACCTTTCAAGGTGTGACGGAGGTCGATTTCAAGGCTACCAACGACATTACGTCAGTGGTGCTTGAGTTGAAGACTTTGGAAGTTTCTGAAGTGACATGTACTCAATATGATGTTGCTGGTTTTGAACAGGATGACGACTTGCTGGTTGTGCATTTCGCTTCGACGATTCCTGCTGATGCAGTGGCTGAACTGACGGTTGCGTATGGTGGCCACACTTTCAACGAGTCGTGGGGTGGCGTGCATTGGAATGGCGAGTATGTCTATAATCTAGGTGTTGGCTTCGATAGCCAGCCTCACAATCTCGGAAAGACATGGTTCCCCTGCGTGGATAATTTCACCGACAAGGCCAGATATGATGTCACTATTACTGCCGACAACGGGAAGAAGGCCATTTGTGGCGGTAACTTTGTAAGCGCAACCGATAATGGCGATGGCACGACTACTTGGCATTGGATTATGCCTCAGGAGATTGCGACCTATCACATCTCGTTCACTGTGGGTGAATATGAGTTGTGGGAGGATGTTTCAAATGGTATTCCCGTCACGGTGTATGCGCGTCCGAATACGGCAGCGAAGGTGCCGGGTTCGTTTGTCAACATCAAGGAAATCGTGGCTTTCTACGAGGAATGCTTTGGCCCGTATCCTTTCAACCGCGTCGGCTATGTGGGCACGCCCATTGGCTCGATGGAACATGCCGACAACATTTTTCTCGCCAACTCGCTCATCACGGGCAACACTTCGGGTGAGGGCACCATTGCCCACGAGCTTTCCCACATGTGGTTTGGCAACAAGGTGACATGCTCGACGGCCCAGGACATGTGGCTCAACGAAGGCTTCGCCCAGTTCCTTGGCAATTTCTACATCGCTGGTGTCTATGGCGAGGAGGCTTATCACGCAGCCATGTCGCCTATCGTGAATAACATGTCAACAAAGTGCAGGACACAGGATTATCCTCCCATCAACGCTATGCCTTTGGATATGACCTACGATGACAATGCTGTCTATGACCGCGGTGCAGCCGTCGTCAGCACGATGATGAAATACATGGGCCGCGACAAGTTCTTGCAGGGCTTGCGCTACTATCAAGAGAAGTATGCTTACGGAGCGGCTTCGTCGGAAGATTTGATGAATGCGCTCACCGAGGCCACGGGAATCGACATGACGGGTTTCTTCGATAGCTATGTTTCGGTGGCTGGCGTACCTTATTATTATGTGTCGATTCAAGAGGTCAAACCTGTTGGCAGCCAATATGAGGTGAAACTTCTGATGCACTATCAGCACCTTAGTGGCGAGCATATCGGAATGCATAATGTCTATCCTGTCACTTTCTATGATGCCGATTTCAATCTCCATAACGAAATGGTCTGCTGGGATGGCACCACAGGATTCACGACAAAGATACTTGACTTTGAGCCTGTTGGCATGGTTGCCGATTTCGATAACGACTATCTTGAAGGTGCGACTTCAAAGAAGGAAATGCTGGTGGGCGACAATACGGCTTCTGCTTCAAATATCCAAATCCAAGTGGAGACTGCCGACTCGGTATTTTATTGCATTGAAAACCATCCTGTCGCTCCATACGACGACCCGCTCATTTGGGGACTGAAACTTTCCACCTCGCATTTTTGGACAGTCAACATCCATGACTTCGGCCAAGCCAATGTGACGGGTACGTTCATCTATAGGAATTCGAGCAGTATGGATGGCGACATCATCCAAACCGAAAACGATTCGGCCACGTTGGTCTATCGTGCCAATGCCTCCGAACCTTGGCGTGAGTTGGCTCATACGTGTAACCCGAGCAACAAGTGGAGCATGGGACAATTCATCGTCAATGATATGAAATCGGGCGAATACGCTATCGCTGTGTGGGACAAGGCTCATTTCGGGACCGAAGAGCAGGGGTCAATTCCGTCGAAGATGCAGGTTTTCCCCAATCCAGCCGATTCGCAAGTGAACCTGAGTTGGAACGGTTTTTGCGATGGTTCCATATCTCTCGTCGATGCCCAAGGCCGTGTGGTACGGAGCTATAAGCTGAATGATGACGGCCAGTTGAGCTTCACGACCGATGGTTTGGCAAAAGGCATCTATCAAGTTCAGCGTATTGGCGCGGATGGAAACGTAATCGAGACTAATAATCTTATAATCAAATAAATATATTCACAAAAAATCTATTGCTATGAAAAAATCAGTTTTGTTTGTGGCCTTTGCCACTATCGTTTTGGCCTTCTCTTCTTGCGGTTCTAATAATGAATGGCAAAAGTTTTATGGTTATACTCCTAATGATATAGCTGGGGAGTATATTTTTTCGAATCAACCGGATGCGTTTCAAAGTCTTACCGAAGGCGAGTTTTGCCATTTGTGCAAAGATGCAATAATCAACATTGTACCTTCAAACGAGAATAATATCAGGTTTGAAATGGTTTGTGAAGATGAGAATTACCACAAGATTTATGTGGGCAAGGCTCCATTGAATTCACACGATTTCATGATTGACATCAAAGGTAATGTTCAGCCCATTTCAAGTACTAGTTTCAATGTTTTCAACCTCAATTCGAGGGTGTATCACAATGCTGAAGGCAAAATCCGTCTTGAGGGCAATTCGGCTTGCAATCGTTACAATGTCAAGCAAAATATCATTTATGACAGCGAGCATGTTCCTGTTGATACCACTTATGATACCACGCTTTACAGTAGCACCCGCTATTATTTCGATGTTATCAAGAACTAAATCTTCCCGTTCTTGAGTACGATGCGGAACGTAGTGCCTTGGCCGACAACCGACTGCTTGACGAAAATCTTGCCTTTGTGGTAGTCTTCGATAATGCGCTTGGTCAACGAAAGCCCTAATCCCCAACCGCGTTTCTTGCTGGTGTAGCCTGGGTTGAACACTTGCTTGATGTTTGATTTCACTATGCCTTTGCCCGTGTCGCTCAAGTCGATGATGGTTTCACCGTTTTCTTCAAAAAGACTAACGGTAATTTTGCCGTGGTCGCCCATGGCATCGACGGCATTTTTGGTGAGGTTTTCGAGCACCCAACGGAACAATGAAGGAATCAATGGGACGATGAGGGTGTCTTTGGGCAAGTTAATCTCGAATTCGAATTTCTTGGAGAAACGCTTCTGGAGGTAATCCATGGTGTCCTCGATGAGATAGACGATATTGGTAGGCTCGAGAACGGGAACGGAACCGATTTTCGAGAAACGGTCGGTGATGATTTGCAGCCGTTCGATGTCTTTTTCCATCTCTTGGGTGCCTACGAATGGTTCGTCTTGTAGTTTCATCAGTTCAATCCAACCCATCAGCGAGGATAGGGGAGTGCCGAGTTGGTGAGCGGTCTCCTTGGCCATGCCAGCCCATACCTGGTTCTGCTCCGATCGGCGTGCCGAACTGAAAAGCATATAGGCAATGAGCAGGAACAAGGCAAACACAACAATAAGAATGATTGGGAAATAGCGCGTTTGCCGCACAAGGTCGGAGGTGCGATAGAAGATGAAAGCCTTACCCGTGTCGATGAAATCTATTTCCAATGGGTCGTTTTCGGCACGCATGATGTCCAATTGGTGGACTACAAAATCGGGATTCTGCATCTGTATGGAATCGAGATTACCGAAACTGATTACCTCGTTTTGGGTGGCATTGGTGATGATGACGGGCGCACCGACTGAGTTGAGCGTGATTTCTTCCACGAAATGATGGTTCATCTCTTCGAGCACCGCTTTCAGGTCGGTGTAGATGTTCGATTCGTTGTAGTAGAGATATTGGATGGTGCCATAGCCGGGGTCAATCTTGATAGGCTCGAATTTCGAGTAGGCTTGCTTCATCTCGGCATCAAACTTGGTCTTGTCTTTTTGGTTCTCGGGCAGGTTGCTGGAGATGATGATGTTGTCGTGCCCGTCGGTGATGATGAGCGGAATGCTGATGTTGTTCTGGATGATACTCAGGTAAATGCCAATGTTCTCATTGTTGTTCACATCGACGACTTTGCGGTAGGCGTTGGCGAGCAAATCGACGCGAAGCTGTTCCTGTTCGCTCACCTTGTTGAAGAACTCTTCTGTCGATTTCATCATCACGGCTTGCTGTTCCATGGCGGCAGCCCACATCTTGACTTGACGTGTTTCCTGCTTTGAGATGGTCTTCACCAGCTTGCTGGTGTACCATAAAGCGGCAGCGATGATGAGGATGGCCAATATCGCCAAGGCCCATTTCCATCTGTTCTTATGGGTGTATAGGTTGGCTTTCATGATTTTAATAACGGAATTGTAAGAAGATTATTGCCTATCAACGGTGGGTTTTATTGTAGAGACGCGCCATGGCGCGTCTCTTATTTTGGTGTTATTATGGAGACGCGCCATGGCGCGTCTCTACGAATATTCCATCAGATTTCTTTCCTCATTCGTGCCACGGGGATGCCTAACTGTTCCCTGTATTTCGCCACGGTGCGGCGAGCGATAGGATAGCCTTTTTCTTTGAGGATCTCCATCAGGGCCTCGTCGGTCATGGGTTTTTCCTTACTCTCGTTGTCAACACAGTCTTGCAGAATCTTCTTGATTTCGCGGGTAGATACCTCTTCGCCTTCATCGTTGGTGATGCCTTCGCTGAAGAAGTTTTTCAGCAGGAAGGTGCCGTAAGGTGTCTGTACATATTTGCTGTTCACTACACGCGAGATGGTAGAGATGTCGAGTCCAACTTTTTCGGCTATGTCTTTCAGAATCATTGGTTTGAGTTGCGTTTCATCGCCAGTCAGGAAGTAGTCACGCTGCTTGTCGATGATGGCTTGCATGGTGACGAGGAGCGTGTTTTGGCGTTGCTGGATGGCATCGATAAACCATTTGGCAGAGTCGATTTTTTGCTTGACGAACTGCGCTGCTTCTTGCATGTCACGCGTTTTCTTGCATTTTGAATAATCGCTAAGCATCTGGATGTAAGCTGGACTTACGTGTAGGTCGGGGATGTTGCGTCCGTCAATGGAAAGCTCGATTTGCCCATCTCTTACCGTGACATAAAAATCTGGGGTGATATAGTGGACGTTTTTCGAACTGGAGCTGGCCGAACCGCCCGGTTTGGGGTCGAGTTTGAGAATCATGTCTAAGGCAGCTTTCAGTTCCTTGTTGCTGACTTCATATTTCTTGCTGATTTTGTCAAAGTGTTTCTTTGAGAAATCATCGAAACAGTCCTTGATGATATTGATGGCTAAGGTGTAGTCGCCGAATGGGTCCTCTTGCTGGCGGCGTTCCAACTGGATGAGCAGACATTCCTGAAGGTCTTTGGCACCTATGCCGGGTGGGTCGAGCTGTTGGATGATTTTGAGTACCTCGTCAACTTCTTCTTCCGAAGTCTCGATGTCCATTGAGAACAGCAGGTCGTCAACAATGTTGGTGATGGGACGGCACAAATAACCGTTATCGTCAAGATTGCCAATGATATAGTAGCCGATGGTGAGTTCTTTTTCGTCTAGGTCGTGAAAGCCTAACTGATGGTTCAGATAGTCTTGGAACGACTCTTCATTGACGATGGGCGCTTCGTAGGTCTCGTCGTCGGCGCTGTAGTTGTTGGTCTGTAGTTTGTATGAATAGTCGTCGATTTCTTCGTCTTGGAGATAGTCGGTGATGTCGAATTCCTCGTCCTTGTCGAAGCTCATTTCGTCGTCGTTATAGTCATCGTTCTCGCCGTTGCTTTCCTCCATGTTTGGCTCGTTGTTTTCGTCATATTCGTTGCTCTCGTTGGTTTCTTCCAAGGCTGGGTTGGCCTCTATTTCTTCCTTGATGCGTTGTTCAAGCTCAATCAATGGCAACTGTATCAGCTTCATGAGCTGGATTTGCTGTGGCGTGAGGATGGTGCCAATCTTTGTTGTCTGGGTCAATTGCTGGTTCGACATGGCGGTTTTGGATTATGAATGCGGAATGTAGAATTATGATTGTTGAATATTTTAAGTGCAAAGATAGCGAAAGTTTTTGAAGGTGGTTTTTTGTGATACAAAAAAATGCGCGAAGCGGATCCGCTTCGCGCAACTTATAGATTATGAAATTGCTTGCCGTTTAATACAGGCAATTCTTAGGTGTGCGTGGGAAAGGAATGACGTCGCGGATGTTGGTCATGCCGGTCACGAAGAGGAGCAGGCGCTCGAAGCCGAGGCCGTAGCCAGAGTGTGGCACCGAGCCGAAACGGCGGCTGTCGAGATACCATTGCATCGAGTCCTCAGGAATGCCGACTTCGTGCATGCGGTCCAAAATCTTGTTGATGTCGGTCTCGCGTTCCGAACCACCGATGATTTCGCCAATGCCTGGGAACAAGACATCCATGGCGCGGACGGTCTTACCGTCTTCGTTCTGCTTCATGTAGAAGGCCTTGATTTCCTTAGGATAGTCGGTCAGGATGACTGGCTTCTGGAAATGCTTCTCGACGAGGTAACGCTCGTGTTCCGATTGCAGGTCGATGCCCCAACCGGTGACAGGATATTGGAACTTGCCTTTCTTGTTGTAGTTGCAGTTGCGCAAGATGTCGATGGCTTCGGTGTAGGAGAGACGCACGAAATCGTTTTCCAACACAAAACGGAGCTTGCTGATGAGTTCCATCGACTTTTCCTCTTCCTTCTTGCCCTTTTCTTCGTCTTGCAGACGCTTGCTGAGGAATTGAAGGTCGTCCATGCAGTTGTCCAAAGCATACTGAATCAAGAACTTCAGCATCTCTTCAGCCAAGTCCATGTTGTCGGTGATGTCGTAGAAAGCCATCTCGGGTTCAATCATCCAGAACTCGGCCAAGTGGCGGGTGGTGTTCGAGTTTTCGGCGCGGAATGTTGGACCGAAGGTGTAAATCTTACCCATGGCGGTGGCGGCGAGTTCGCCTTCAAGTTGGCCCGACACGGTCAGGTTCGTTGGTTTGCCGAAGAAGTCTTGCTTGTAATCTACTTTGCCGTCTTCGGTGCGTGGTGGGTTGGCCATGTCCAAAGTGGTGACTTGGAACATCTCGCCAGCGCCTTCGCAGTCGGAAGCTGTGATTAATGGAGTGTGGATGTTGACGAAGCCTTTGTCGTTGAAGAACTTGTGGATGCCGAACACCATGGCGTGGCGCATGCGCATCACGGCACCGAAGGTATTGGTGCGGAAACGCAGGTGCGAGATGTCGCGCAGGAATTCAAGCGAGTGTTTCTTGGGTTGCAGCGGATATTCGTCAGGGTTGGCTGGGCCGAACAATCCGATTTCGTTCACCGAAAACTCAACGGCTTGGCCGCTGCCCATCGATTCGACGAGCTTGCCCTTGGCCCACAGCGAGGCACCAGCGTGCATCAGTGCGAGGTTTTCTTCCGGAATCTTGTTTAGGTCAACCACAAGTTGCAGGTTGTTGATGGTCGAGCCGTCGTTCAAGGCGATGAAGGCAACGTTCTTGCTGCCGCGTTTGTTGCGTACCCAACCCATTACAGTAATCTCATTGTCAGAGGCTTGCATTTGCAAGGCTTGCTTAATCTCTACTCTTTTCACGATATGATAGTTTTTATTTTTATACCTTATTAATTAATTTTGCAAAGTAACGAAAAAAAAACGAAATGTTGGATTGGAAAAATTGCGCTATCTTTGCAAATTACAATATGGGAAACTCTTGATATTCTGTTTAACCTATTAACCTTATGGCGAACACATACGCACAATTATATACACACGTTGTTTTCCACACAAAAAGTACAGGTATTGTGATGCGTGAGGAGGATTTGGAACGTGTGTTTCAATACATTGGTGGTATAATTCGTTCTGAAGGCTCGATACCCTTTGCTGTTGGTGGTGTTGCTGATCATGTTCATATTTTAATGACATTACCGAAGACGGTGGCCATGTCGGATCTTGTCCGTGCCATTAAGGCTAAAAGCAGCAAATGGTTGAAATCGGTGGCTGACTATTATGAGTCGTTTCAGTGGCAAGAGGGTTATGGTGCGTTCAGTGTCAGTCCTTCCTTGATGGATAGGACGACGAGATATATTTTCGGTCAAGCTGAACATCATAGGACAAAGTCGTATCAAGAAGAGTATCGCAAAACGTTGGAAGCCTATGGAATCGAATATGACGAAAGATATGTGTTCGGAGATTGATGAACAGAAGCCGGACCTTATGCCGGCAGATTGCAGGAGTTCCATTGCATTTCACAACCTGCATAATGTCATGTGTCCCTACGGGACTGCGCAGAACCCCGTAGGGGTGATGGACATTATGCAGGTTGTAGAGCGTAGCGGAACTCCTGCTTCAACACAGGACAAACCTCTCCTCATAGCAGGTCCATGCAGCGTTGAAAGTGAAGAGCAGTTGCTCAGCACTGCCCGCCAGTTGGCTCAGATTCCGGAGGTGAGTCTGCTTCGTGGCGGAATATGGAAACCGCGCACACGTCCCAATGCTTTCGAGGGTAGGGGGAAAGAAGGGCTGGTTTGGCTGCGCGAGGCGAAACGCGAAACTGGATTGCCCACTGCGACTGAAGTAGCTACACCCGAACATGTGGAACTGGCACTTAAATATGATGTCGATGCCCTTTGGATTGGCGCCCGCACTGTGGTCAATCCGTTTTCGGTGCAGCAGCTGGCCGATGCCTTGCGTGGTGTCGATGTCCCTGTTTTCATCAAGAATCCCGTTGCTCCCGATGTGAAACTGTGGATTGGCGCATTCGAGAGGTTCCAGAAGGCAGGCGTGACACGCTTGGCTGCCATCCACCGTGGCTTTCAGCATTATAAGGAAACGCCTTACCGCAATTTCCCGATGTGGGAGATTCCTATCGAACTGAACCGGCTCATTAATGTACCCGTCGTCACCGACATCAGCCATATCTGCGGTTGCCGCGAACTGCTGCAACAAACTGCCCAAAAGGCATTGGACTTGGCCACCGATGGCTTGATGGTTGAATGCCATTGCAACCCCGATGCTGCTCTCACCGATGCGCGTCAGCAAATCACACCTGCCGAACTGAAAAACCTGTTGTCGAATTTGGTATATCGCTCTAAACAGTCGGGTATGGTAGAACGCGAGTTGGCTGACCTCCGCAGTGAAATTGACGACATCGACAGCGAATTGCTCCAGCTCCTTTCGCGTCGCATGGACGTAAGCGCCCAGATTGGCGAGTACAAGAAACGCAACAATGTGACCGTGGTGCAGATGGACCGTTGGAAGAAAATCCTTGCCGAGCATATCGCCACGGGCACGGACCTTGGCTTGGATGCCCAGCTGGTCGCCGAGGTTTTCGAGGCCATCCATCAGGCTTCCATCGAAAGACAAAGTCGTATCCTGGAAGACTGATACGAAAAAAGCCCGCTTCACAGCGGGCTAATTTCCTTGCGCATTCTTGCGCTATACTTACTTAAAATGTTTAGTGTTATGATTACAAGGTGATGCAAAGATACGCTAAGCCATTTTATTCAGTCGGAAAATTCATTTCCCATATTTCTACAAAAATCAACAAATCAAATATAATATATTGATTATAAATAAATTATGTATCAATTATAGATCCTGAGTTGGATTCCATCGAAGTTTGTATGATATTGAATGAGTGGGAAGATATGATCGTCACCTGCAAAACTTGGTACCATGCTTGGGTCTTCACCGATGATGATTTCACCATTTAAGATGTTGTAGTATGCATTGTTGCAATGGTCAACGGCAAAAGGAAATTCGACTACCAATCGCGTGGTATTGCCTTGGCTGTCGGTGCAGGCATTCGGATAGTTAGGAGGAATACGGTCGTAGGCTAAGAATTCGTTATCTGACAAGTGATAGACGATGATGCCACGGCTAGTGCTTTCGACTTCTGATGTAAGATACATCCATCCGCTTATATACTTGAGGTCTTGATAGCGGTAGTCGTTAAGGCTGATAGTGAAGTTGATGTAGGCATGTGGAGCATTCGGGTTCTCGGGTATTTGCCTGCAACCATAGAATAGCACTGGTACGAGTGCCAAAATCATGTATTTGAATATGCGTTTCATACTGCAAAGAAACGATTTTTTCTCCGAAAACGTATGCCATTGGATGTTTTTTCTTATGTTTGCTCCTCAAAATTGTGCATCTATGAAGAAATGTTTTTTCGTTTTTGTCGTGTTTTTCTCGTTGGTGATAGGCTTCGGTTCGTGTGCCTCAAATAAGTCTTCGCGTGCCATGCGCAAGGCCGAGCGCCAAATGGAGAAGGTGGAGAAACAATCTGACAAGCAATACAAGCAGGCCCAAGCTGCCCACTACAAGCACCAAGCGAAAAAGACCAAACGGATGATGAAGAAGGACGAACGCCGTGCACGCCGTATGCGCCGGCACCAACGCAGCAACCCGTTTTATTGATTTCGGTGCCTTATATATTAATAAGGTGTAGCAATCTTTTTGCAGAGCAAAAAAATCAAAAAAAATCATTGCCCTTAAATATCTTAAAATTAGAAATTTACGATGATTTTCGCGTTTTTTTTCAATAAAAAAACGCCCAAAAATGCTTTTTTTCTTGCGTACTCGAAAATAAGGTTGTAATTTTGACGACTTTTAATGCACTTAATAGAGTAGTATTTATAAAATTACAAGGTATGTTTAAAAATTTACTAATGACCCTTGCTTTAGTCCTGGCCACTTGCACGATGACCATGGCTCAAGCTCAAGGACGACTCAAAGGCAAGATTACCGACGAGACCGGTGAAGGCGTACCATTTGCTAACGTCATTGTTGAAAAAGGCGGAACGCAAGTGGGTGGTGCTTCAACCGACTTCGACGGTAACTATGACATCAACCCAATCCCTCCGGGAACTTACACGTTGAAGGCCAGTTGCGTTGGCTACAACGCTTTCATCATGGCAGGCGTTGTCATCCCAGCCAACAAGATCACCTTCCAACCCATCAAGATGGAAAGTGGTTCCATCATGATGGAGGATGCTGTTGTCGTTGACTACGCAATTCCTTTGATTAGCGCGGATAACACTACATCAGGTGCTTCCATTACCGCTGAAGAAATTGCTAAGTTACCTAACCGTTCGGCAGAAGGTGTCGCTTCAAGCGTCGGTGGCGTGTTCTCGTCTGACGGTGAAGTGGGTAGTATCCGTGGTTCTCGTGAAGGTGCCGTTTACTACATTGATGGTGTTAAGGTCATGGGTAGCGCCAGTGTTCCACAAAGCGCTATCGACCAAGTTGACGTTATCCTCGGTGGTACGCCTGCTATGTATGGCGATGCCATGGGCGGTATCATCAACATGACCACCAAAGGACCTAGCCGCGAATGGGGCGGTGGTCTCGAACTTGAACAATCTGTTGACGGATATGGTCACAGCCGTATTGGCGCCAGCTTGCAAGGTCCTCTCATCATGATTGAAAAGGAAGACGGACAAAAAGACGCTCTCCTCGGTTTCTTCTTGGCTGCTGATTTCTCCCACAACATGCGCAATTCAAAGTCAGCTACAGGTTTCTATCACGCAACTGACGAATGGCAGAAAGAAATTGAAACCAACCCTCTGCGACTTTCAGGCCTCGGAAGCGGTTCGTACCAAACTGCTGCCTATACCCACAAAGAAGACCTCGTTTATTCGAGATTCCTCAACAACAATAGAACCTACAGTTTGAATGTGACGGGTAACTTTAACATCAAGACCGGTAAAAACACCAACTTGACTATCGGCGGTTCTCTTTACCAAGGCACAGGAAACTATGCTAATGGTAGCAGCCAATATTATTTCAACACTGCTAAGAACTATATCAGCAAGTCAGGTACCTATCGTGGCTATATCCGTTTCACCCAACGTTTCCCTTCAGATCCTGAAAGCACTTCCGCTATTTCAAACTTCTATTACAGTATCCAGGCTGACTATACTCACTATCAAGCCGAATCGGGAGACCCCGACTTGTGGAACAATGTGTTCGCCTATGGTAACCTTGGTAAGTTCACCACTTACAAGACTCCTACCTTCGCTTTCACCAGCGAAACGATCGACTCAGTCCTCGTTGGCGACCACTACCAGAGCTTCAACGATGTGTATGTGCTGAACTCCTGGGATTACGATACCCTCGTCTCTTTCGAAAGACAAAAGGGCAACTTCAACCCGCTGCTTTCCAACTATGTTGAAAACTATTATGACTTGTATAGACCTTATGGCGCATACGGTTATTACAACAACATGTCAAACATCCAACTGAACAGTGGCTTGATTAATGGTCTTGCACCTAACTATGTTTATGGATGCTTCGCCGTTCCTGGCACCATTCAAGCAGGTTACGGCAAGTCGGTGAGCGACCAATTCTCGATGAACGTCAACGGTTCAATGACCATTGGTAAAGGCGACAACAGCCACGAAGTGAAATTAGGTATGCAAGTTGAAGTTCAGAATAGTGCTTATAGAAGCTATTCTACCAACTATTGGACTTTGATGAGAGACCTGACCAACTTCCATATCAAGGAATTGGATATGGATCATCCATACGCTATCAACTACGATGGTTATGTCGATACCATTATGTATAGCAGAAAGTATGACGGAGCTTCACAATACCAGTTCGATGCTAACTTGCGTAAGGCTATGGGCCTCCAAGTTGATGGCTTGGACTACATTCTCATCGATACTTACGACTTTAATGACAATAGTATCCAGTATTACGATGCCGAAGGTAACCTGAAGAAGGCCTTCGTAAAAGGTGGCCTAGATTTGAGCATGTTCGCTTCTGATGAACTCCACAGAAATGGTACTATCTATCTTGACTACTGTGGCTACACTTATGATGGTGACAGAAAATATGGTCTTTTCGAACGCCCATCTCTGGAAGACTTCTTTAAGGCAACGGATGCTGATGGTAACTTTACCCGTCCAATCGCATCTCAGCAGCCTATCTATATGGCTGGTTACATCCAGGACAAGTTTGCTTTCAAAGATCTTATCTTCAACATCGGTGTCCGTGCCGACCGTTTCGACGCTAACCAAAGCGTGCTGAAAGATCCTTATATCCTTTATGATTTTAAGAATGCAGGCCAATTGATGACTGGCAGACGAATCAACATTAATCAAGATGATCCAACTGCTGAAGCACAATGGATTGATGTTCCAGATAATATTGGTGAAAATTATGCCGTCTATGTTGACAATATTGCTGAAAAGACCGAAATCGTCGGTTACCGTAATGGAAACACTTGGTATAATGCCGATGGTGCTGAAATCACCGACCCTTCAGTCCTTGATAAAGGTACTGGTGTTTCACCTTGGATTAAGAATAAGGACCAGCAAAGAGTCGATGCCAATTCGTTCACTGACTATAACCCAGCTTGGACGATTATGCCTCGTATCTCCTTCTCGTTCCCAATTTCCGATGAAGCATTGTTCTTCGCTCACTATGACGTTTTGACCCAACGTCCTTCAAGTAACGACTATGTCAGCCCATTGGAATACTACTATTTCAGTGAACGTGGTGGTAGTATCGGCAATCCTAACCTGAAGCCTATGCAAACTATCGACTACGAACTTGGTTTTACCCAAAAGGTAACCAACACATCTTCGTTGACTTTGACTGCCTATTATCGTGAAATCCGTAACCAGATTCAGATGTACCGTTTCAATGGTGCTTACCCGAAGGCTTACAACTCCTTCAGCAACCTCGACTTCGGTACCGTTAAGGGTTTGACTGCTGAATACGACTTGCGTAGAACCAAAAACGCTCGTATCCGCGCCAGCTACACCTTGCAGTTCGCTAACAACACTGGTTCATCCACCTCAACAGCAGCTGCTCTGATTGCTGCAGGTGTTCCTAACTTGAGGTCTACCTTCCCAACTAACCAAGACCGTCGTCACAGCTTCAACCTTGTGCTCGACTATCGTTTCGCTAGTGGCAAGAAGTATGATGGCCCGGTCATCAACCGCGAAGGTAAGGATCCTATCCAAGTTTTGGCTAACACTGGTGTTTCACTCACAATTAATGGTGGTTCTGGTACTCCTTATACAGCATCACGTACTATCTCATCACCTATCGCTGGTGGTAACAACTTGCTGCAAGGTACTTACAACGGTTCCAGAATCCCTGCTTCGTTCAAGTTTGACCTCCGTGTCGATAAGGACATTAACTTCACTCTTGGCAAGAAGGAAGGCAGCGCCGGCCATGATTGCTTCGTGAATGTTTACTTGCAAGTTCTGAACCTGCTTAACTCGAAGAACATTGTCAATGTTTATGCTGCAACAGGTAATGCCAACGACGATGGTTATCTGTCAGCTCCCGAGTGGCAGCGTGAAATCTATAGCCAGATTGACCCTCAGGCTTGGATCGATATGTATCAGATCTATGTCAATAGCGGTGGCAACTATTCTGGCCCACGTCAGATTCGTTTGGGTTTGAGCTTCAACTTCTAAAAACGAGAATAATTCATAACGAAAAATTTACATATTATGAAGAATATATTTCGTATCATGTTTGCGGCACTACTTGTAGTCAGTGCTGTGATTCCAGGAAAAGCTGAAGTCTATAGATTCGAAGATGGTGGTAACCGTTCTTTGAAACAGACAACGGCTGGATGTTCTGCTTCTTCGGCTTTCGAGTGGTTGGACATCAACAACGTCAGAACACGTATCAATGCTGGTGGTGACATGTGGTGGGACCTCCCTTCAGGAGTCGGTCCTCAATACTTCATTCCAGCAAATGGTTCTGCTACCTCTCTGTTCGCTGGCTCTCTTTGGATTGCTGGTGTTGACGTCAATAATCAATTGAGATGCGCTGTTCAGCGTTTCCGCCAGGTCGGTCTTGACTTTTGGACTGGCCCTCTGACTATTGATGGTACTGCCGCTATTGATGAAGTGACCTGCGCAAAGTGGGATAAGATCTTCAAGATTACTCGTGCAGAAGTTGACGAATTCCTCGCACACTGCGATGAAAACGGCAAACCTGTTACTAGCGATGGCTATGAAATCCCATCCATCATCACAAATTGGCCTGCCCACCCTGACGAGGGTAGCGAAGGCGTCAGCCACTATCTGGCTCCTTTCTATGATGCCGATGGTGATGGCGAATATGATCCTAAAAATGGTGACTATCCTTATTATGATATTTCCAATGAACTCTGCCACACCAAGACTCCTACCATGGATGAGGAAATCGAAGGTTCAATGTATGGTTCTATCTTGGCCGACCAAGTGCTGAAAGGTGACCAAACCTTATGGTGGATTTTCAATGATAAGGGTGCTGCTCACACTGAATCTGGTGGTGAGGCTATCGGTCTTGAAATCCGTGGTCAAGCTTTCGCTTTCTCTACCAACGACGAAATCAATAACATGACTTTCTATAGCTATGAAATCATCAACCGTTCAACCTATGCCTTGACTGGAACTTATTTCTCTCCTTGGACTGACGTTGACCTCGGCTATGGCTGGGACGACTATGTAGGTTGCGACGTTCAACGTGGTCTCGGCTATGGCTACAATGGTAAGGCTGTTGACGGTTCAGGTGAACCTGAATCATACGGTAGCCAACCTCCAGCGTTGGGTGTCGACTTCTTCCAAGGTCCTTATTTGGATCCTGATGGAATCGACAATCCTAAGTGGGACTATGTTTACACCGGCCACTATGACCCAATTATTGGTGATACTGTTTTTGTTATTACTGACTCTGTGTTGATGTGTGACGAAAGCATCAATGGTGTGAACTTCGGTAATGGCATCGTCGATGATGAACGTTTCGGTATGCGCCGTTTCGTGTTCCATGATAATAGTAGCAGTAATAATGGTGACCCTCAAACTGCTCCACAGTATTATAACTACCTGCGTGGTATCTGGAAAGATGGTACAAAGATGCGTTATGGTGGCAATGCCTATTCGGGCAGCGATGTTGTCGGTCCTGAATGCGACTTCATGTTCCCAGGCGACACTGACCCTTGCAACTGGGGTACTCATGGTGAAAAACCTAATGGTGGTTATCTTGTAAACGGTAAATATTGGACCGAAGAACAATGTGGTAACTCGCCTAACGACCGCCGTTTCATGCAGTCTGCTGGTCCTTTCACCTTGCAACCAGGTGCCGTTAACTACATCACATTCGGTGTCCCGTGGGCTCGCGCTACATCTGGTGGTCCTTGGGCATCAGTTGAATTGCTTCGTGTTGTTGACGATAAGTGCCAAGCTTTGTTTGATAACTGCTTCAAGGTTATTGATGGTCCTAATGCTCCTGATTTGACTATCCGTGAGCTTGACCAACAACTTATCATCTATCTCTCGAATACTGCTATCTCCAATAACTATAAGGAAGGCTATAGTGAACTCGATCCTGAAATTCCTACATCGAGAATCGACCAAATTCTCAATGAAGTTGAAGTTCAGGGTTCTGTACATTGCACCGACACTATGATTCTCTATCCTCGTGATATCATGCCTGGTGCACCTTTCGACACCGTCGCATGCACTATCGATGGTCAAGATACTACTCTTTACATTCCACAAGGCGTAGCAATCAATGGCTACGATACCATTTACGCTCAAGTTGGTTGTGTTGACACCACCTTCGTCTGCTACCAAGAGAAAACTGAAGAAACCTTCTATGACCGTTATTATCGCTTCGAAGGTTACAAGGTCTATCAGCTGGCTAACGCTGAAGTTGGTGCTGACGAGTTGGACAACACAGCTAAGGCTCGTTTGGTGTTCCAATGCGATATCAAGAACAATGTAGCTACCTTGGTTAACTATGAGTATGACGAATCCATTCAAGCCAATGTTCCTAAGAGAAAGGTTGCTGGTGCTGATGGTGGTATAACTCACAGCTTCGTTGTTACCGACGACGCATTCTCAACAAGCGATAACCCGACTTTGGTCAACCATAAGACCTACTACTTCATGGCTGTCGCCTATGCTTATAATAACTACCTTACCTATTCACAAGAACCTGGCGATGTGAATGGCTTGTTCGGCCAAATGAAGCCTTACCTTGAAGGTCGTAAGAACATTCAATGCTACTCAGCTGTTCCTCACAAGACCGTCAATGGTACCGTTCTTCAATGCTCCTATGGCGATCAACCTTCTATCACTCGTGTTGTTGGTGTAGGTAATGGAGGCAATGAACTTGAATTGACCCAAGCTACTATCAATGAGATTCTGTTTAAGAGCGATGGTACACCTAAAATCGCTTATGCTGATTCTACCGTTGTACTGGGCTCACCCGATTACCCAATCAGTTACCATCCACAATATGAAGCTGGTTTTGGTCCTGTCAATGTCAAGATCATTGATCCTTTGAATGTTGTTGCTACTGATTATAAGCTGCGTTTCGACGACATGAAGGAAGTCTTCACAAAGGATGTCATCTCTGCTTCGGATGTATTCATTACTGACGATAGTGTCCATTACTATATTGGTAATATGGCTGGTCGTATGGCAAGCCACTGGTATTTGGACGACCTGAATGATTCTCTTCCAGAGATACCAAGTGATACCCTTACTATTTATCCTGACGAGAAGATGTTCATCGACCGTGGTATCTCGGTTTGCGTTTCACAGACCTATGATATTGGACCTATCTTTGTTGGTTATTATTACAATAGTGATGACCCAGACCATCCTTATAAGCCTTACACGACAATCGTTGCTCCTAACAATGGTGTAATTACCTCTTCGATTGAGTTCACTGATCCTACCAATGTTTGGTTGGATGGTATCCGTGACAAGGATGTACCTGGTGAAGTCATTAACTGGATCCGTGCAGGTCAACATGTTGACCAAGCAGATAAATTCAACTCTGACTATAATATGACCGTTGAGCCTCACAATCCATTCGATCCAAACGAAAACTTCGAAAAGATTGCTCATGGTACTTGGGCTCCTTACGTCCTTTGCTCCTATTCTCAACAAGGAGGTGCTACTAATCCAGGTCCTGTTGCTGGTGTGAATGCTAGAGATGGTTCAACCTTCAAGAAGACGGCTAGTGTCGATATCGTATTCACTTCCGATACCACTAAGTGGACTCGTTGCCCTGTTATTGAAATGTGTATGGACAGTAGGTTGTCTGAAAATGGTGCAAAGAGATTTGGTTTGCGTAAGCACGCTTCGGTTGACAAGAAAGGCCGTTCGCTCGGTACGGACTATGCTCACATGGAAGCTAGTAACGATCCTACCAGTCCGAACTACATCGCTGCTCAAGGTATGAGCTGGTTCCCAGGCTATGTTATTGATGTTGAAACTGGTGCACGTTTGAATCTTGCCTTTGGTGAAGACTCTTATCTTGAAGACCAGAATGGTCGTGATATGATGTTCAATCCTACAAAGCTCCTTAAATCGACCGTTAACGAAGAATTGGGTGAGTATTCACAATTGTATGATCCTAACATCATCCGTAACTATGGTACTGATAATGATCCTGTGATGGGTGGTAAGCATTTCGTGTACATTTGGCGTATGGATAGTCTTAATGTTGAACCAGGAACTCCATATACCGACTTTTACAGCCCAGCTTATGATGCTGGCGCATACCTCTATAGAGCATTCAATTTCATCCAGGGCTGCTCTGGAACTGTATTCCAAAACATGAATAACTTGTTCTATACTCAGGTTATGTACATCGGTATGCCAATGGGTGTTGAAGGTACTGATTGGTTGCCTGAAGGCAACGACTGCCGCATCCGCATCCGTGTGGCTAAACCTTATGCTTCCGGTTATGCTCCTACCAGATTGCTTACTTACGGTGAAGAAGAGGAATTGAATCAAAACAAGCTCAATCCTATGTACACCTTCAATATCCAAGGTTTGAATCCTGTGGCTAACGATCCTAAAAAGACCAAGTCTGACCTTGATCTCATCACGATAGTTCCTAACCCATATTATGCCTATGCTTCGGAATATGAAGGAAATGCACTCACCAACAGAGTTAAGATTACCAATTTGCCAAGAAAGTGTGTGGTTACCATCTACACCCTCAGCGGCACAAAGGTACGTCAGTTCCAAAAGGATAATGACGACCCGAATATCAACTGGGATCTTACCAACTTCGCCAATACTCCTATCGCCAGTGGTTTCTACTTGATCCATGTCAAGGATTACACAAGCGGTGGTGAAAGGGTGATTAAGTTCTTCGGTGCTATGCGTAAAGTTGACCTGAATACCTTCTAATGTTTAATGTAATTGCTAACACTTTAAAATATCATCATCATGAAGAAATCATTTAGATATATAGTAATGAGCCTTGTAATCCTTATGGGATTAACCGCTCCTCAAGCATTTGCAGGAAATAAAGACCGTTCAGGACAAGCTGGTGCTGCTGAATTGCTGATTAACCCATGGGCTGCTTCGTCAGGTTGGGGTAATGCTGGTATGTCGATGGTACATGGCCTTGATGCCATCTATGGCAACGTGGCTGGTATCACTGGCTGCAACAAGCTCGACATCAACTTCTCACACACTAGCTGGCTTGTTGGTACTGATATTAGAATCTCATCCTTCGGCGTTTTGGCTCGCGTTGGCGAATCAAGCGTCTTAGGCGTGTCACTCATGTCGTTCAGCATTGGTGAGATTGCAGTCACTACCGACCAAAATCCTGATCCAAGTACTCAGACTTTCAAACCGAACTTGATGAACATCAACTTGTCGTTTGGTCACTCGTTCTCAAACAGCATCAGCGGTGGTGCTACCATTAAGATCATTAGCGAATCTATCAAGGATATGAGTGGAGTTGGCGTTGCACTCGATGCTGGTATCCAATATGTCACTGGTCCATTCGATAATGTTCACTTTGGTATTACCTTGAAGAACATCGGACCTACCATGAAGTTCTCAGGCGACGGTATTTCTTTCAAGGCTTTCTTTACTGACGACCCTAACAACCACAATCAGTTCACTGTTAACCAGCGTACCGATGAATTTGAATTGCCAACCCAATTGTCAATCGCAGCTGCATACGATTTCCACATGGGCGCTCAATCAAGACTCACCGTTGCTGGTGACTTCAACTCGAACTCATTCACCAACGACCAATTCACACTTGGCTTAGAGTATGGCTGGAGAGAAATCCTCCTTGTCCGTGCTGGCTACACATACGAAAAAGGTCTGTTGTCGAAGGGTGGACAGGAAGCTTCTGAGTGTATGAATCTCAATAGAGGTTTAGCTGCTGGCTGTTCAGTCCAAATTCCTCTTTCTAAAAAGGAAGATGGTTTGAAGCTTGCCATTGATTACTCTTATAGAGATACCTATACCTTTAAAGGTACGCACAGCGTAGGTGCTAGAATTATTTTCTGATAATTACTTTTATTGGAAATAATTTAGTATCTTTGCAGTCGCAAAGCAAAAAGGACCCTTATTTCGGTAAGGGTCTCTTTTTTGCAATTATTCTTGAACAAATTATTATATCATGTCAGAAATAAAATACTTCACCCAGGAGGGTTTACAGAAACTGAAGGACGAGCTTGATGATCTGATTCTTAGAGAACGTCCACGCATAGTCCTGGCTATCCAAGAGGCTCGAGATAAAGGTGATTTGTCCGAAAATGCAGAATATGATGCTGCAAAGGAAGCCCAAGGCTTGCTTGAAGCGAAGATTGCTGAACTACAGGATTTGATTTTCAATGCCCGAATCCTTGACGAATCGAAAATTGATACATCGAAAGTACTCCTTTACTCGACTGTTAAGATCAGAAATCTGAAGGCAAATATGATGATGACCTACGCCATCGTCCCCGAAAAGGAAGCCAATTTCAAGGAAGGAAAGATTTCCATCAATTCTCCTATTGGTCAAGGTTTGCTTGGCAAACAAGTTGGCGACATCGCTGAAATCATGGTGCCTGCCGGTAAGGTCCAATTCGAAATCGTTGAGATAACCCGTTAAGAACTTTAGCTATGGCTACTATTTTTTCACGAATCATAGCTGGCGAGATTCCATGCTATAAGATTGCCGAGAACGACAAGTTCTTCGCTTTCATGGACATCAATCCTGTTGCTAAAGGTCATACTTTGGTTGTCCCGAAATGGGAAAATGACTACATCTTTGCATTGGAAGATGATGAAATAGCCGAGATGATGGTCTTTGCCAAAAAGGTCGCCAAGGCCATTGAAAAGGCCATTCCTTGCAAGCGCATCGGCGTGGCAGTCATCGGCTTGGAAGTGCCTCATGCACACATTCACCTTATTCCAATTACCACTGAAGGCGATTTGGATTTCAAGAAGGAACATGTGCATCTCACTAACGTGGAATTCCTCGACATCCAAAAACGTATCGTCGAACAACTTTAATTGGATAAATCAAATAGACATGAAAAAAGCGCATCGTTTGGTGCGCTTTTTTTGTGTCAGTTGCCGAAGTCGTCGAACATGATGTTTTCTTTCGGAACGCCTAAGTTGTCGAGCATCTTCAAGACGGCTGAAATCATCATTGGTGGGCCGCAGAGGTAATATTCTATTTCTTCAGGCTCGCGGTGGTTTTTCAGGTAGTTGTTGTAAATCACATTGTGGATGAAGCCGACATCGCCTGTCCAGTTGTCTTCGGGCTTCGGGTCGGAAAGGGCGATGTGGAAGCTGAAATTCGGATTCTCTTTTTCCAATTCGGTGAAGTCTTCCACATAGAATAGTTCGCGCAGCGAGCGGCCACCGTACCAGAACGAGGCTTTCCTTGAAGTGCGTTTGGTCTTGATTTGGTCGAAGATTTGCGAGCGCATTGGGGCCATGCCTGCACCACCGCCAATCCACATGATTTCGCGGTCGGTGTCCTTCACATGGAATTCGCCGTAAGGACCACTTATCATAACCTTGTCGCCAGGTTTCAGCGAATAGATGTAGGAGGAGCAAATGCCAGGGTTGACGTTCATGAAATGGCCCGCTTTGCGGTCGAATGGCGGCGTAGCGATACGCACGTTCAGCATGATGATGTTCCCCTCGCTCGGTGCGTTAGCCATCGAATAGGCGCGGAATTGCGGTTCTGGATTGCGCATCTGCAAATCCCATAAACCCATCTTGTCCCAATCCTCGCGATATTCGGGTTCTACTTCTATATCCTTATAGTTTACGGTGACTTTGGGCACGTCGATTTGAATGTAGCCTCCTGCCTCGAAATCGAGTTTCTCTCCTTCGGGCAACTTCACGACAAACTCTTTAATGAAAGTGGCCACATTGCGATTCGATACCACTTCGCATTCCCATTTCTTGATGCTCAAGATACTTTCAGGAACGGCGATTTTCAAGTCTTCGTTCACCTTTACTTGACAGCCCAAGCGCCAATGGTCTTGTATTTGTTTGCGACTGAAAAAGCCCTTTTCTGTAGGAAGGATATCGCCACCGCCTTCAACGACACGGCATTTGCATTGGCCACAGTTGCCTTTGCCCCCGCAAGCTGAGGGTAGGAAAATCTGTTCTTCGGCAAGTGTCGATAGCAACGAACTGCCAGGATTCACTTCGACTTCTTTCTTCCCGTTGATGGTGATTTTCACTTTCCCTTTGGGCATGAGTTTGTTGCGCACAAAGACGAGCAAACCGACAAGCAGCAGCACAATGATGAGGAACACTGCAATGCTGAGAAATATAATGGCGGAAGTATTCATCTCATGGTAAATAATAAACAGAATCTTCTGTATCAGTGATTTGACAAAATCCGTTGTCATAAAACATGCCTTCAAAACTAAGGTCCTCATTGAGTTTTGGCCAATGGATTCCTAAATACGATAGCTGAAAATCCTGAAGTTCTTCTTCTGTCGCTTTTGACAATGATCTCCAATTACTTAATGTGTAAAATGCGACTAATCCATCTGTTGTTTCAGCATAGACTTTGGAACTATCCACCCACACCCGTTTTATTCTCTTTTTTTCCATTTTATTCATTTTTGTTCTTGAAAAATTCGTCCCAACGTTCGGTAATCACGTCTGCATTATCCTCAATAATGGTTTCAATCAAGCGTATTTCTCTGGTTTTGAATCCTTTGTTGTAAACTTGTTGAATTGGATTGATATTATATTTAGCTTCGCAGTTATCTTTAACAATATGAACATGAATTGGTTCATGGTTGTTTGAGAAAAACATGAAACTGAATCCGAAAAACTCAAATATCTTTGGCATAACTATTTTGTTTTGTGATATTCATAATTTTATTCCTAAAAACGCCATGAAAGCGATGCCCATCAGTCCGGTGATGATGAATGAAATGCCGACGCCCTGCAAACCTTTGGGAATGTGCGAGTAGCGTATCTTTTCGCGAATGGCGGCAATGCCCACAATGGCCAAAAGCCAACCAAGGCCAGAACCTAATCCATAGACTGCTGCTTCGCCCACGTTGTTGAAACCGCGTTCCTGCATGAAGAGCGAGCAACCTAAGATGGCGCAGTTGACGGCTATCAGCGGAAGGAAAATGCCGAGGGCGGAATATAACGACGGACTGAATTTCTCGATTACCATTTCCAAGATTTGCACGATGGCAGCGATGATGGCGATGAAAAGGATGAAACTCAAGAAACTCAAATCAACGGAAGCGAAGTTGGGACTAATCCACGACAAGGCTCCTGGAGACAGCAAGTATTTGTTGACCAAATAGTTGATGGGGACAGTGACCAGAAGCACAAAGGTAACGGCAACGCCTAAGCCCAAGCTGGTCTTGACGGTCTTCGAAACGGCCAGATAGGAACACATGCCTAAGAAATAGGCAAATATCATGTTGTCGATAAAGACTGACTTGATGAAGATATTGAAAAATTCCATGGCCGTAGATTATTTGTTGTTGTCTTGCAGTTCGGGATGGCGCGTGCGCTGGATCCAGATGATGATGCCTACGATGATGAGTGCCATGGGCGGCAAAATCATCAGACCGTTGTTCATGTAGCCAGCGTCGTAGAACGATTGTGGAATGACGCGATAGCCAAACAATGTACCGGAACCAAGCAGCTCGCGGAAAAAGGCCACGATGATGAGAATGAGGCTGTATCCCAATCCGTTGCCCAATCCGTCGAGGAACGATTCCCAAGGCTTGTGCGACATGGCAAAGGCTTCCAATCGGCCCATCACGATGCAGTTGGTGATGATAAGTCCGACAAAGACTGAAAGCTGCTTGCTGACGTCATACACAAAGGCTTTGAGGAATTGATCGACTAAGATGACCAAGGCCGCCACGACTACCAATTGAACGATGATGCGGATGCGCGATGGGATGCCTTTGCGGAGGCAGGAAATGATGAGGTTGGAAAAAGCTGTGACCACGGTGACTGAAATGCCCATCACCAAAGCGGGCTTCAGTTTCGCAGTGACAGCGAGGCACGAGCAGATTCCCAATACCAAAACGGTAATCGGGTTGGTCTTGCGTAAAGGCTCTATGATAAGTTTCTTGAAGTTGCTCATTTTTTAATCCTTTCGAAATAAGGTAGATAGCATCGCAAAGTGTTTTCAATCATCTCATCGACGCCTTTTGAAGTGATGGAGCCACCAGTGATGGCATCGACGGCATGGTCGCAGTCGGCTTCAGGCAGACTCGCTATGCCGCCTTTCTGTACCTTGATGGAAACGAACTTGTTGCCTTTCATGATGGTTTTGCCGGCAAATTGTTTTTGGAATCTTTCGGATGTGATTTCGCCGCCGAGGCCTGGCGTTTCGGATGCGTGGTCGAAATTGGCTCCGAGGACCGTGTTGCCGTCGGCTGCGATGGCGATATAGCCCCAAATGGCGCCCCAAAGACCAGTTCCTCGCAAAGGAATCACATAGGCCAAGTTGGTGTCGGTGTTGATGAGAAACAGCGGAAGTCCGTAGGGTTTGCCTTGCTCCTTGTTATAAAGCTCTTGTTTCAGGTCGGTGTCGAAAGCTTTGCCCGACTCGTCGATGACATTGCCTTTGTCGTCCAGCAAGAACATTGCAGTGCATTGTTTTTCGAACAGTTGCTTGGCATTGTCGGCATTGACATTAGGAATGCCTGCGGCACTCAGGATGTTGATTTTCTTCTCGTTGTCCTTGTTGTTCTTTTGGTAGGGTGCCAAGAAGATGGCCGCCACAGAAAGCAAGGCCGCCACGACGATGACCAAGATGGTGGAATACATGAAGATGTATCGGTTGCTGTTGATGTCTTTTTTCATTTTGTCGTGGTTTTAGAGTTGATTTTAGCGCGTTTTTGGCGCATCTTGATATTGCGGGCCACAACACAATGGTCGATGAGTGGCGCAAAGACATTCATGAGCAGGATGGCCAGCATCATGCCTTCGGCGTAGGCCGGATTGATGACGCGTATCATGACGGCAAAGATGCCTATCAGCAAGCCATAAATCCATTTTCCGGTGTTGGTTTGTGGTGCAGTGACGGGGTCGGTGGCCATGAAAACGGCACCGAACATGAAACCGCCCATCAGCAAATGGTAATAGAACGGGAGTTGCATGTAAGGTGTGGCTCCGATAGCATTGAAAACCAATCCCATTCCGATGGCGCCTGCAAAAACCGACACCATGATGCGCCAGCTGGCGATGCCGGTGATGAGCAGCAGAATGGCTCCAAGCAGGATGGCGATTTTTGAGGTTTCGCCTAAACTGCCAGGAATGCCGCCCCAAAACATAGTCCATGCTGAGGGAAGGTCGGTGCTGCCATTGGCCAAAAGTCCTAAAGGAGTTGGCCCCGTTGTCGCGTCAGGCAAGTTGGCAATCCAAACCTTGTCGCCCGACATGCATGATGGATAAGCGAAAAAGAGGAAAGCACGGGCTGTGAGGGCTGGGTTGACGATGTTCATCCCCGTGCCGCCAAAGGCTTCCTTGCCGATGATGACGGCGAAGGCGGTGGCCAAGGCGACCATCCATAAAGGAATGTCGGGAGGCAACACGAGTGGAATCAACAAGCCTGTCACTAGGAATCCTTCGTTGACTTCGTGGTGGCGTATTTGTGCGAAGATGAATTCGATGGCGAGGCCGACAACGTAGGAAACAACGAATGTCGGAAGGGCTTTGGCCAAGCCGAAACCTAACATCTTCCAGAAACTGACGCTTTCGGTTGTGGCGATGAAATGCTGGTATCCGACATTCCAGATGCCGAATAGGACGGTGGGCATCAAGGCGATGACTACGAAAATCATGGTGCGCTTGAGGTCGATGGCATCGCGTATCTGGCAACCTTTCCTTGTGGTTTTGTCGGGAACGAAGAGGAAACTCTCGAAGGCTTCGAAGGTCGATTGCAGCCAACTGAATCTCCCGCCTTCCACAAAGTTAGGCTTAATTTGGCTGACATAGCGGCGCAAGCCGCTGACGTGGTCTTTCAGCGTGCCGCCTTGTTCCTTATCGGAAGCGATGAAGAAATCGCGGAAATTCTTTTTCATCACTCATTCTCCTTTCTCACCAAATCCAATCCTTTGCGGATGATTTGCTGTATGTCGGTTTTTGATGTGTCGATGAACTCGCACAGTGCAAAGTCCTCTTCGTCAACTTCGTAGATGCCGAGGTTTTCCATCAGGTCGATGTCTTCGATGATGCAGGCCTTGATGAGTTGCAAAGGCAAGATGTCGAAAGGGAAGACTTTTTCGAACTCACCGGTCACTACGAATGGCCGTTCTTCGCCGTGCATGTTGGTGTCTAATTCGTAATTAGGATGCAGCATTCTCGGGACAAAGGCGGAAGGGAAGGTGCGCGAAACGCTGAATTTCTTGAATCCTGGCCATATCCAACCGAGCATCTCTTGGCGGTTGTCGCCTTCGGGAATGACGCTCAACATGTTGTGATAGAAACCGATGAAGTCGTTTCCGCTGACAGCTTTTCCAATCAGCACATTTCCGCTGACGATGCGCTGGTGGTCGTCTTTGAGGTTGTCAGCGACCATGTTCCCGATTTGGGCACCAATCGTAGTGCGAATGTAATGTGGCTTTTGCAATCCCGTCCCGGCGACTGTATAAATGCGGCTGAAATCGAGAATACCGGTGCGGAAATAATGCCCGATGTTGATGACATCGGCTAAGGTGCAATACCAAACGATATCGCCTTTGTTGATGGGACAAATCCTGTTGATTTGTGTTCCTATATTGCCCGATGGATGTGGCCCGCTAAAAGTGTGAATGTTCACGTTCTTGGCTTTGAGCAACACCTCTGATTTTGTCTTTTCGGCATGGATGCAAAGGTGCAATTTCTTGCCGCTCAATATGGAAAGCACTTCAAGACCTTTTTGCAGCGAGTCGGGGAAATGCTCGGCGATGAAATCCAAATCGGGAGCCAAAGGCGACGAGTCGAAGGCGGAGATGAAGAATGCCTTGGGCGTGTCGTCGGGATTGGCGATGGTGGAATAGGGACGTTGGCGAATCATGGGCCAGAGGCCGGTTTCCAACATCTTCTGAATGATGTCATCCCGCTTCATCGCGTCTGCTGAATTATTTCCTTTGGTTTCTGAGGCGCGATGAATCGCGTCTCTACATTCTATTACGACCGCTTGCAGCAGGCGTTTTTCGCCGCGGCGTATTTCTTTGACGAAGCCGTTCACAGGCGAGGTGAACGTAATGCGCTCGTCGTGCTTGTCGATGAAAAGCGGTGTGCCGACTTCAACCGCATCGCCTTCCTGTACAAGAAGACGTGGTGTAACTCCAATGAAATCAGTTGGTTGAATGGCGCAAAACTTCGCTTCAAGGCACTCGACGACTTTCTCCGCTTGGCCTTTCAGCTTGATGTCTAATCCTTGCTTGATTTTGATGACTTGTGTCATGGCATTTATTTGCCGCAAAGATACGATAAAAACTAATTCATTTAATTTCCGCCATAATACAATCTCGCATTGATTCTGCGGCAGAATGCAGCGTAAATCTCACCTTCCATATTGGTCAGTTGACCGAACCATGCGCTATAATTCGGGTCATCCGCAGCTTTCTCGTCCAAAACCTTTTTTGAATATTCGCCTCTCGATAACATAAGATCGGTTTGTTCTTTTGATATGCGCATCATTTCTTCCTGCGATTTGCCCATTTTAGCAATCTTCTTTTCAAGGGCTTCGCATCTTTTGTTGGCATAATCCGTCACATTTGCCGCAATCGTGTTGAACAGTTCTTGCGACTTGTTCAGCGCACCTTGCTCTTCCAATTCATTTGCCTGTTCCTCAACGGTTTTTACCTTTTCTTCAATGACTTGCCTTTGCACTTCAATTGTCTCCGTCTGTTCTTTCAACTTAATTGCTTGTTCTTCAACACTCTTCGTTTGTTCGTTGAATGACTTCGCTTTTTCTTCCAAAGCAATAGTCTGTTGTGCGATAGCTTCTCTTTGTTCGTCTAATGTTTTGCGTTGACCATTCTGGATTAAAGTCAGGGAATCCATGCGGTTGGTTACTGAATCCAATTGTTTGGAAAGTAGTGAGTTGTTGTTTCTCAGTGCGTTGATGTTTTCGTCTTGTTTGCTGAAAGCCAATGCGACACCGAAAATGATGAGTGCTATTAGTAGGAGAATTGAGATGAAGATGCCTTTCCTGTCAAGCAGTTTCTGTTTGATTTCCTTTGCCGACTGAAAGCGTTTTTCGGGATTGAGGCATTCTGGGATGAGATGGAAAGAATCAATCAATTATTATATTCGAACTCTTGCTAACAAAAATAACAATATAGTTGTAAATCATAGATCTTGGAACGATTTTTGTAATGAACATTTATGGCAATTCAAAAAATGAAAATAAAAGTATTATTTAAATCAAATTCAAATCATCATGAAGAAATCCATTCTTTTTGGAGCTTTGGCATTCTTCGCCATCAGCGCAATGAGTGTCCAAAATGTTCAGGCTCAAGACAACACTAAGAAAAAGCCAGCCGCAACGACTACTACCGTCAAGAAACAAGACAAGCCGGCTGTAACCACAAATCAGGAAAAGAAGGAAGCAACTCCTAAGGCTTGCGAAGGCAAGAAATGTGCCGAAGGCCACAAGTGCGGTGCCAAGAAGGCAGAACCAAAATCGTGCTGCGAAGCCGAGAAAAAGGCAAAGACTGAAAAGGCCGTGAAGCCTGAAGCAAAGAAAGCTGATGCTAAAAAGGCAGAAAATGCCGAAAAGTAAGCAATCGTTTTTTTTGATTCAAACGATGAAGGGGAGGATGTGAGTATCTTCCCCTTCAATGTTTTTTATCGGATAGTCTTTACTTCTTCCTTCCGGCAAGTTTTTCGGCATAGCTCCTTAGGTGAGCCTTCTTTTCTTCGGGCAAGTCGATGGAATCGAGGGCCGCAAAGGCCTTTTGGTCGTATTCTGCCATCACTTCTTCGACGGCTTCCTTCACATGCAACCGGTCGTAGATGGCTTTCACTTCGGCAATCTTTTCTTCTTCGTCGTGGTCGATGTGCATTTTGAACAGGTCAGTGAGACGCTTGCGGTCGCGCTCGGTAGCCAGTTCCAGAGCTTTCAGATAAAGGTAGGTCTTCTTGTTGTCGGCTATGTCGCCGCCATGACGTTTTCCGAACACTTCCACATCGCTGTAAAGGTCGAGAATGTCGTCTTGCAGTTGGAAGCTGATGCCGAGGGCAATGCCGAAATCGTAGATGGCTTGCTGGTTTTTCGGGTTGGCACCTGCCAGCATGGCACCCATTTGCAGACTCGTGGCAAGCAGCACGGCAGTCTTGAGTCGAATCATTTCCAAATATTCGTCGATGCTGACTTTGCCTTGGGTTTCGTAGTTGAGGTCGTATTGTTGGCCTTCGCACACCTCGCGAGCCACCTTGCCGAGCATCAGGGCAGCTTCTGCGCCTTTAGGTGCTTTCAGCGCAAACTCGAAAGCCATCGCAAGCATGTTATCACCCGAAAGGATGGCGATGTCGGAATTCCATTTCTGATACACCGTAGGCAGACCGCGGCGCACGGGAGCCTTGTCCATGATGTCGTCGTGTATCAAGGTGAAGTTGTGGAAGGTTTCTAAAGCCAAGGCTGGCCAGAGGGCATCCTCTTCTTTCCCGCCAAAAAGGTCGTTTGCCAAGAGGCAGAGCATCGGACGGAGGCGTTTCCCGGGCTGCATGAGGGTATATGAAATAGGTGCGTATAACTCGGCTGGTTGCCCGTTAAGGTCGCTTTGGGCTAAAAAATCAGCGAAATGTTGTTGTAGTTGCTGTATTTTTTCCATGATAAGTTCTATTTTTGCTGCACAAAAGTAAAGAATTATTGCCAATCTATCCTATTTGGTGCGAAATTTGTAATATTTGTATGTTTTTAATTCATTCTTTGACTATGAAATATCTCAGCTTTTTTTCAGCCATTGCGCTTTGCGTTTTAACTGTTTCGTGCAATTCATACAAGAAACTCTATGAAGCACAGGAATATGACCAAGTGATACAAAACTTGTCGCCCAAGATTTGTGATGGTGACTTGAACCCCAAACACATCAACTGGGTTGCGGCATCGTATCATAAGGCCAACCAAGCCGACCACGACCGCATTCAGGAACTGAAGGCCGTGGGGCAGCCGGATGCATGGCCCGAGATCTACCAGCGTTATTCCAGCATGGCAGGCCGTTACGAGGCTTTGTCGTGTTTGCCTGCGCAACTGAAAAAGGACATCAACTACGTTCCTCTCAATCTCAACGAGGAGATGACGATGGCCCGCAACAAGGCGGAAGCCTACTTGATGGCCAAAATCAACCAGTTGTTGGCTACACGTAACCCCGACGATGCGGCTGAGGCGGAATCGTATATCTTGCAACTGCGCCGTACCGTTCCTTCAAATTCGCATATCATGGAATATAGGCGTGCGGCCATGCTCCGTCAGGCCGAAAAGGTGTTGGTCAGCTTCGATAACGACAAGGAGTTGCTTTTGCCGCGTGGTTTTGCTGGCGAACTGCTTGCTTTTGAGGCCAATACCTTGCCAGCTAACATCAGCAATTTCGAGGAAAGAGGCAAGCGTTATGATGTGTGCGTTTATGTCGTGCTGAAAGATGCCGTGTGCAAACCAGACCATCTCGATAAGGTGAGTTTCAGCGAGACCAATAATGGCAAGAAGGCGCAAGTAACTGATTATACGATGAGTAAGAGTGCCACGATTTCGGGTGTGATTGAGTTTTACGACACTTCGCTGAAACGTGTACGCTTCTCATATCCTTTCGAGGTGACTTCCGACTTCAATTACCAATATACCACAATGGAAGGCGACCGCGAAGCTTGTTCGCAAGAGACTTTGTCCAAATTGGAGAATCCGACTTTGCCTTTCCCGACTGATGAGAGCCTGTTGCTCGATGCGGCAAAAAAACTAAACGATATAGTCGCTGCTGAGTTGAGAAGGTAATGAAACCCCGAAGGGGTGATATACTTTTGGAGGCAGGTGGTGTAAACCCCTGCCGACATGTCACAAAAAATCAATCTTCAAACGCATAGCGTTCATCATATTCAACATGATAAGCGTCCAAGAATTGTTTGTATTCATCGACGAATGACTGCTTGTCGTGATGCGTTTTTTGGCATTTGATGTATTTCGATACTTTTTCTAAAACCGATGCACTGACACTGAACGCACCGTATCCTTCTTGCCACATAAATTGCTCATAGTAGGCATCTAAAGTTTTTATCCATCTGCTACTGTTAGATTTGATGGTACGTACGAAATCCGCTAAACTCATTGTCTTTGGTAAAGATGCCAAAATATGGATGTGATCGGGACGACCACCTACCTGAATCGATACACCCTTGACATTGTGGATGATACCGCCTACATAATCGAAGATACGTCCCAAATCTTCTTCGCGCATAGTGATGCTGGTGCATTTCGTGTGAAAAACGATGTGCATATATTGCTGTACTAATGTGCTTGCCATGATGTTTGTTTGTTATTCGTGGATGGCGAAGGTTTACACCATTCGCCTATTGGCTGTCGTCCTTTCTAGACTCCATCTGTGCTTTCAGCAGACGGTTGGTAACCGAATCCATGATATTTTCCAAAGCCGTAAGATTTTGGGTGTAGTATTTTAGGTTAAAACTGAAAATACTATCGGTGATGCCATAATGTTCAAATAATTGGTCGTAAAAGGCAACGGAGAGTGAATCGGTGTTCATGCCTTTTGCCCTTCGGCTATTGATGTCAGCCTCGATGATTTGCACATCAGTCATGATGTCAATCATTTGGCTTTCAGAAAGAAGCCCTTCGGGCGTAGCGTTTTTTTGTCGGTCGCACGACAACACCGACAGCATAGCTATCATACCTATGATGGCTTTCCATTTCATGATTGCTCTATTTGTTTGAATATCAGTTACCTTCGTCGGATAGGAACTTGATGCGCATCAAGCGCACTTCTTCTTCCTCGTATTCGTCTTCGCCCAATTCCTCAAGCGCCAACTTGATATCGTCAGATTCGGCTTCGCGGAAATACTCGAGGATGTCTTCGCGGTGATAGACATCGACGTTGTCTTCAATGTAATAGTTGATATCCAAGTGCGTGCCTGACGAGACGATGCTCTCGATTTCCGTCAGCAGTTCGTCGAATTCCAAGCCTTTGCCGTAAGCGATGTCGTCGAGCGGAATCTTTTTGTCGATATTGGTGATGATGCTAATCTTGAGGGCTGAGTTGTTGACAGACGATTTCACCACCATGTCGTTAGGTCTGGTGATTTCGTTTTCTTCGACATATTCCTTAATCAGCTTGATGAAAGGAGCGCCGAACTTTTCTGCCTTGCCAGCACCGACACCCGAAATCTGGGTCATCTCTTCCTTGGTGATAGGATATTGGATGGCCATGTCTTCCAGCGATGGGTCTTGGAAAATGACGAAAGGAGGCAGGTTGTTCTGTTTTGCGATGGTTTTGCGGAGGTCTTTGAGCAGTCCGAACAAGGTCTTGTCGGCACCGCCATCCTTGCTCATGCCCATGGCCAGTGCTTCGGCTTCTTCGTCGTCAGAATTTTCATAGTCGTGGTCTTTGACGAGCATGATGGTATAAGGCTTCTTGACGAAGTTCTTGCCTTCCTTGGTGATTTTCAGGATGCCATAGTTCTCGATGTCTTTGATGAGCAGTTTGTTGACCAGGGCTTGACGGATGACAGCAGTCCAGAACTTTTCGTCGTGTTCGTCGCCAGCACCGAAAAACTCGTTGTTTTCTTGCTTTGCGGCTTTGATGTCGCCTGTCAGCTTGCCAGCCAGCAGTTCAGCGATGTGCTTGGTCTTGAAGAGTTGCTTAGTGTCATCGATGGCTTCGATGACGAGCTTGAGATCTTCCTTGCCGTCGAATTTCTCCTTAGGTGAACGGCAGTTGTCGCACGATCCGCAGTTTTCCTTATTGTATTCTTCGCCGAAGTAGTGGAGCAGCAAGCGGTGGCGGCAAACGGCCGATTCGGCGTAAGTCACGGTTTCGTTCAGCAGTTCGCGGGCGATTTCCTGTTCGGCCACGTTCTTCCCCTTGTTGAACTTTTCGAGTTTGTGGATGTCTTCGTAGTCGTAGAAAGCGATGCAGTTGCCTTCGCCGCCGTCGCGACCGGCACGACCGGTCTCTTGATAGTAACCTTCAAGGCTCTTTGGGATGTCGTGGTGGATGACGAAACGTACGTCAGGCTTGTCGATGCCCATGCCGAAGGCGATGGTGGCCACGATGACATCGACTTCTTCCATCAGGAACTTGTCTTGGTTGTCCTTGCGGGTCTGGCTGTCGAGCCCGGCATGATAAGGCAAGGCGCGGATTCCGTTGATGGCCAGTGTCTCGGCCAGTTCTTCCACTTTCTTGCGGCTCAGGCAATATACGATGCCCGATTTTCCGGGATTCTGCTTGATGTATTTGATGATGTCCTTGACGACATCTTTTGTCTTGGGTCTTACTTCATAATACAAGTTTGGACGGTCGAATGACGACTTGAACACCTTGGCATCGGTGATTTCAAGGTTCTTCATGATGTCTTGCTGCACTTTCACGGTAGCCGTGGCGGTGAGCGTTATGATGGGGAGGTTGTCGCCAATGGCATTGATGATAGGACGGAGACGGCGATATTCGGGGCGGAAATCGTGGCCCCATTCGGAGATGCAGTGGGCTTCGTCGATGGCTACGAACGAAATCTTCAGTCCACGCAAGAAGTCAACGGTTTCTTCCTTGGTGAGCGATTCGGGAGCAACATAAAGCAGTTTGGTCTTGCCGCTCTTCAGGTCTTCTTTCACTTCAAGGAGTTCGGCTTTCGAGAGTGACGAGTTCATCACATGAGCGATGCCCGTGTCGGTGCCGAAATTGCGAATCATGTCAACTTGGTTCTTCATGAGGGCAATCAGCGGCGAAACTACAATGGCAGTGCCTTCCGACATCAAGGCGGGTAGCTGGTAGCACAACGACTTGCCGCCGCCTGTGGGCATGAGTACGAAAGTGTTGTTCTTGGCAAGGACACTTTTGATGATTTCTTCTTGGTTGCCTTTGAATTGGTCAAAACCGAATACGTCTTTCAGTAATTTGTGAATCGCCAAATCTTCTTTTTTTGCCATATATCCTCCTATTGGTATTATCCAAACTTTTGTGTTATTTTTGCAATCTCTATTTAAATCTTTCGTTGTTATAGCAACAATGTTGCCTTTATCATCGAAGACAAAGTTAGGGCATTTAAATCAAACGAAGCAAGAAAAATCTGCAAAAAAATGAAAAAAAGTGAAGATATTCTTGAAATTGTATCTCAAATCATTGAAAACGAAGCAAATGCAATAATTGGCTTACGGTCTTTGATTGATGAAAATTTCAAGAAAATTATTGAAATGATACTTGAAAACAAGGGTAATCTTGTTTTTTCGGGAATCGGAAAGAGCGCAATTATCGCACAAAAGATAGTTGCAACGATGAACTCAACGGGGACGACATCGGTTTTCATGCATGCTGCTGACGCTATTCATGGCGATTTGGGTATCGTCCGTGATGGCGATATCGTAGTTATCTTGTCGAAAAGTGGCGAGACTCCTGAGATTAAAGTGCTGGTGCCATTGATCAAGTTGCGTGGCAACAAGATTGTTGCCATTGTGGGCAATAGGCAGTCGTTTCTTGCTATGCAAGCTGATTGCGTACTCGACGTCACTGTCCCCGATGAAGCCATGCCTAACAGTCTTGCTCCCACCTGCAGCACTACGGCGCAACTTGTCATGGGCGATGCCTTGGCGCTTACGCTGATGTATTGCCGCGGTTTCTCGATCGATGATTTCGCCAAGTTCCATCCTGGCGGTGCCCTTGGCAAGCAACTATATTTAAAGGTGAAGGACTTGTATCCTAACAACGAGAAGCCTGAAGTTGCTGTCAATGACAACCTCACTCAAGTGATTATCGAGATGACACGAAAGCGCCTTGGAGCGGCAGTCGTTACCGATGGCGAACAGATTCTGGGCATCATCACCGATGGCGACTTGCGGCGTATGCTGATGCGCCACCCCGACATCGAGCATGTGAAGGCTAGCGAAATAATGACCCATAACCCTAAAACGATAGATGAAGATGCCCTTGTGGTAAATGCCTTGCATCAGATGCGCTTCAACAGCATTACGCAACTGCCTGTCACGAGCAATGGACGCTATGTCGGAGTAATTCACCTACATGATATTTTAAGAGAAGGTATTTTTTAGTTTTTTTGTGGCAAACGGGGGGACCTTGAGCAAAGCCCAGGCGGAAACTGAGTGCCATTATTCAACATTGAGCGGATATGAAACTTTGGACTGAAGATTTGATAAAGAAATATAAGCAACGTACTGTGGTAAAAGGCGTTAGCGTTAATGTTAATCAAGGTGAAATTGTGGGTCTTCTTGGCCCCAACGGAGCTGGTAAGACGACGACATTCTATATGGTTGTGGGTCTTATCAAACCTTTTTCGGGCAAGGTATTCCTGGATGGGCAGGACATCTCTGATCAGCCCATGTATAAGCGCGCACAAATGGGAATTGGCTATTTGGCGCAAGAGGCTTCGGTGTTTCGCCAAATGAGCGTTGAAGACAACATTGCTTCAGTTATGCAGTTCAAGAAAGGTTTGACCAAGGTGCAGCAACAAGAAAAACTCGAATCCTTGCTCGACGAATTTGGCTTGCAGCATGTGCGCAAGAACAAAGGCATCCAGCTTTCAGGGGGCGAGCGCCGCCGCACCGAGATTGCCCGCGCCTTGGCGGTCGATCCCAATTTCATTCTCCTTGACGAACCTTTCGCTGGCGTTGACCCGATTGCGGTGGAAGATATTCAGCGTATCATCTTCAAACTGAAAAAGAAAAATATCGGTGTGCTCATCACCGACCATAATGTGCACGAAACGCTTTCGATTACTGATCGCGCCTATCTTTTGTTCGATGGTTCAGTGCTGATGTCGGGAGCACCCGAACAGCTTGCTGCCGATGCCCATGTCAGGGAGGTGTATCTCGGTCAGAACTTCGTGCTTCACAAGAAAGAACTGTAGTTTTTTTATTCTATGTCCTTCCCCTCGAAGAAAATCGACAAGAGGATGTAGGCTATCATGATGAATGGCAGCGCCACGAAACGGAAGATGGCGAAGCTGATGACGGCCAGTGCGATGAAAATGAAGCGCACTTCGTTGCCTTTCCATTTCAGTTTTTTCATCTTGAAGGAGAAGAATCTCAAATTGCACACCATCATAAAGGAGAAAACGAGCACGATACCGATGCAGTAGCCCAACCGAAGGCTGCCGTCGCTGAGGTGTCCGACTTGTGCCAAAGCCAAAGGCAATGATGCCACGAAAATGGCCATGCCTGGGGCTGGAATGCCGCGGAATGAAGTCTTCTGCGCGTCGTCGATATTGAATTTTGCCAAGCGGATGGCCGAGAAAACGGGCAACAAGAAAGCGATGAAGGTCAAAAGCTCGAATGGGCCAACAGGGACGATGGGGTTCCTTATCGTCTTGATCATCAGCCAATACATGATGAAACCTGGTGCGACGCCGAAAGAGACCACATCCGAGAGAGAGTCCAAATCGGCACCGATGGGCGAGTGGGCGTTCAGCAAACGTGCCGCAAAGCCATCGAAGAAATCGAAGATGCCGGCTACGAAAATCATAAGGGCAGCCTTGACGGGCATGCCATAGATGAGAAATAGGATGGAAAGGCAACCCGAAAGCAGGTTGCAGCACGTGATGGCATTCGGAATATGTCGCTTGATGTTCATGTTTGTTGAGATTTTGAATGGACAAAAATACGAAAAACATTATTTTTGCAGCAAAATATTTTACAATGGACGATTCGGTTTATTATAGTGTCTTTGAATCGAACTTGCGCGATGAACTGGTTCGTGTGTGTTGTATGCTCAAGGCGTTGAGTGGCAACCTTTTGCGCTCTGACGATATCGATGCCAAGTGGACGGAGCTTGCCCCCGATTATATGGCTGATGCCATGAAAGTCATCACCGATTATCCAATGGTTTCGGTGGCATGGGCTGGCTATTTGGGCATGGCCATTGCCAAGTGGTGGGACCAGGATTGGGCTACCTTCAGCCAATATCCATACGCCAGATTATTGGGTAAGCACGGCTTCGATGATATGGATGAGCATATTGTCAACGATATTCTTGGCATCAAGTTGGAAAGCGACGAGGCTAATCAGTTGGAAGAAATCATGAGGCAATGCGCCACTACAACCATCGGTTTTATCCGTCACGAAAACATTGAGCCTCAAAGCATTCGTGCTTTCTACATCTATGCCCGCTCGGTGAAGGTGATGTTCGAGATCGGAGCCGCCATCGAATTGCATCGTTTGGGTTATAAATGGAAAAATGTGATTTCGTAGGGACTGCAGTCTATGCTAAATACTTATTATTATGCAGCATCAATTTTATTCTTTGAGTCAGATTTTGGAGGTCGTCGGTGGACAACTCGTTGGAAATGTCGTTGAAAAGGAAGTCTGTGATTTATTGATTGATAGCCGACAACTTGTTGCTGCCGACCAGGCTTTGTTCTTTGCGCTCGTCAGTTCGCGCAACGACGGACATAAGTACGTCAAGAGCTTATATGAAAAAGGTGTGCGCGCCTTCGTGGTTGATCATTTCCCTGATGAATCATTTCCTGAAGCGACGTTTCTTGTCGTTGACGATACTCTGAAAGCGTTGCAGACTTTGGCAGCCTATCATCGTCAGCAGTTTGATATCCCCGTGGTGGGTATCACTGGAAGTAACGGAAAAACCATTGTAAAAGAATGGCTTACGCAGTTGCTTAGTCCCGACTACAATATTGTCCGCAGCCCGAAAAGCTATAATTCGCAAGTAGGTGTACCGCTGTCGGTATGGCAGATGAATAGCCAAAACCAGTTTGCAATCTTTGAGGCGGGTATTTCCGAACCAGATGAAATGACGGCTTTGCAAGAAGTCATCAAGCCGACGATAGGCGTTTTCACGAATATCGGTCAGGCGCATGATGAGAATTTCATCAGCCGAGTTCAGAAGGCAGGAGAGAAACTCAATCTCTTTACCAAGGCCGATAAATTGGTATATTGCATGGATTATCCTGAGATACAGCAAGTTGTGCTTAAATCGGACATTGCTCAAAAAGTGAAGCTATTTACTTGGAGTCGCAAGTTTACTGAGGCTGATTTGTTTGTGGAGTCGGTGACGAAAAATGAGAATACTGCCGAGATGGTTTGCCGTTATCAAGATTCGCTGTTGAAGTTTTCGATTCCTTTTGCCGATGAGGCTTCCATCGAAAATGCGCTGCATTGTTATGCTTTTGGCTTGCTAATGAAGATGCAGCCAGAAACCATTGCTGAGCGGCTTCTGCATCTTAATTCGGTGGCTATGCGTCTCGAGATAAAGGCTGGCATCAATAATTGCACGATTATCAACGACTATTACAATTCGGATGTCAATTCTTTGGCGATTGCTTTGGATGCCATGAACCAGCAGCGCCAGCACAAGAGCCACACGGTCATCTTGTCAGATATCCTCCAAAGTGGCCGCAATGAATATGATTTATATGGAGATATCGCACAACTGCTTGAAAAAAAAGATGTTGATATGCTTGTCGGAATTGGGACTTCCATTTCGAACCAGGCAAAACAATTCAAGATGGAGAGTTATTTCTTCCCGACAGTTGCCGATTTCTTGGTTCAGTTCCCTTTCTCAAAGTTCAACAATCAGGCGATTTTGCTGAAGGGTGCTCGTGCTTTCGAGTTTGAGCAAATCGGTATGGAACTGCAAGAAAAGGCTCACGAGACGGTGCTCGAAATCAATTTCAACCATTTGGTGAGCAACCTGAACTATTATCGTTCGAAGATTAAGCCCGAAACGAAACTGATGGTTATGGTGAAGGCGTTTGGCTATGGTAGTGGAAATCTGGAAGTCTCCAATGTTCTTCAGTTCCACAATGTTGATTATCTGACGGTTGCCTTTGCCGATGAAGGCGTCGAACTGCGCAAGGCTGGCATCAATTTGCCCATCATGGTGATGAGTCCTGAGGTGAACAGTTACGACAATATCATCAAGTATCATCTTGAACCCGAAGTGTTCAGTTTCCGCAATTTGGACCTTATCGAGAAGGCGATGCAGAATCTTGCCTTGCCGGAGGCTCATCCGCTCAATGTGCACATCAAGCTTGATACGGGAATGCACCGTTTGGGCTTCGCCAAGAGTGAGCTCCACGAACTCATCAAGCGTTTGCAGGCCAATCCAATGCTTCATGTGGCGAGCGTGTTCTCTCATTTGGCCACGGCCGACAATCCTGCCGAAGATGCGTTTACGATGAGCCAAATCAAATCGTTCGAGGAAGGCAGCCAGATGATTGTTGACGCTTTCCCGTACAAGGTGTTGCGCCACATCCTCAATACTGCCGGCATCACGCGCTTCACTGAATATCAGTTCGACATGGTGCGCCTTGGCATTGGTTTGTATGGTGTGCCCACTTGCGATGCAGACAAAGGCAACTTGCAGACGGTGGTCTCGTTGAAGACAACCATCAACCAGATAAAGGACATTCCGGCGGGCGATAGCATCGGTTACAACCGTCATGGCCATGCCGACCACAATATGCGCATTGGCATTGTCCCGATTGGCTATGCCGATGGTCTTTCGCGTTTGCTGGGCAACGGCAATGGGAAGTTCTATGTCAATGGAAATCAAGTACCCATCATCGGTGACATTTGCATGGACATGTGTATGCTCGACCTCACTGACATTGAGGCTCACGAAGGCGATACGGTGGTAGTTTTTGATGGTGAACATAGCATCAACGACATCGCAAAAGCCTGCATGACGATTCCTTACGAAATCATGACGCGCGTTTCGCAACGGGTGAAGCGAGTGTATTTCCAAGAATGAATTTTGAAAAAAAAGTTGTGGTTTGTATCTTTTTACTAATTTTGCCTAATAATCCTTGATAATATGAAAAAGTTATTCCTTTTTATTGTTGCTTGTTCTGTGTGTGCTCTTGTGCAAGGACAGTCTGTCGTGGAACAAAAGGAGAAAATTGAAGATTACAACCCCGAACTCGGTTATTTCCAAAAAGCCCAAACCGATTTGGGAGACCCACGTTTCATGATTACCGACAACACCGGTAAGTTCGTATTTGGCTTGGGTGCCACGTTTCACATGACTGGATATTTTGATTTCGCCGGTTCCATACGCGATTATACGTTCAAGCCTAGCTTGATTTCCATTCCAACCTATGAGCCTCAGCATTTGGGATTCACCATGTCTAATACCGAGTTCCATATCAAGGCAAAGAGCTATTTGGGGAAGCATAGGTTAATAGCATATTTGCAAATCAACAACAAGGCCAAGGAATGGGGGACCAATGATATTCGTCTCCAACAGGCCTACATCTCGTGGAACAACTTCTCGGTGGGCCGCACCTATTCGTTCTTTATGGATTTGGAGGCGGGTGCCATGACGGTTGATATGCAAGGCGCCAATGGCGAAGTAAGCCGTACTCACTGCTTGTTTGGTTACACGCTCCCGTTCCGTGACAAGTGGACTTTTGCAGTGGCTGCCGAAGAGCCATCGTTCAATGCTGTCTCTACTGAAGAATATGGTGTTGGTGTCGATTTCCAGAAGGCTCCAGATTTGGCGATGCACCTGAAGTATAAAGGGGATATCGGTCATGTTCAGTTGGGTGGATTGCTGCGTTTTATGGCTTACTATTCTGTAAATGTCGATGGACCTCTGGCGGGGATTAAAACATTTTACGAACCAGGTTTTGGCGTTTCGCTGAGTGGGAAAATATGTGCTACACCATGGTTGAAATTTTCTGCTCAATTCACGGGTGGAACGGGTATTAGTCCTTATATCAATGATCTTGATGACTTGAATGTGTTTTTTGGCCTTATCAATGAGCTTAATCCCGAAGGATACCACCAATTGAGGGCGGTGCCAGTGGAAGCAGGCTATGCTTCGACTACTGTCAATTGGACTGATGCGTTGCGCAGCACATTCCTCTATGGTATTACTTATGTCAACAAGCCAAAGAATATGGCGTTGCTGAGCAATCTGAAGACTTCCCAATATTTCGCTGTCAATCTGTTCTGGCATATTTCGCAGTACCTTTTTGTTGGAGCGGAATATTTGCATGGCTACAAAACCATTTATGCAAACGAAGGTGCTCTTGATTGCGCTCATGCCAACCGCCTTGATGCCACAGTGACTTATCGTTTCTGATATCAGTCTGACTAGACAAAAAGCGTTGCAAACCTTGTGGCTTGCAACGCTTTTTCGTAGCTGTCGCTTTGCAATGTCTTATCCGTTCAGTGCTTCGGCTCCGCCAACGATGTCAATCAACTCGTTGGTGATGACGTTTTGACGTGCCTTGTTGTACTGTATCTTCAGCTCTTGCAGCAACTCGTTGGCATTGTCGGAGGCGATGTGCATGGCGGTCATGCGAGCTCCGTGCTCGGCGGTAAAGGTGTCGAGCATGATGGAGTAGAAGTTGGTGCGCACTACCTTCGGGACCAAGTCGTTGATGAACTCTTCCTTGTTAGGTTCTACGATGTAGTCGAAGACTTGCTCTTCTGAAGCGGCTTCGGCCTTCAGGGGCAAGATGATTTCACGCTGCGGAACCTGTACACCTGCGTTCTTGAAGTGGTTGTAGATCAGTTCCACTCGGTCAACCTTATGGCTGAGGAAAAGTTCCACCATCATGTCGCTTATCTCGGCAGCGGAGTCGAAACTGGGTTTTTCGCTCATCGGCTCGTAGTATTGTGCCACTTTGATGTCGAACTTTTTGGCAAAGTCGCTGATTTTCTTGCCCACCAAGAAGACGATGACGTTTTCAGCGCCGAGGCTTTCGGCATATTCGTCGTAGGCATGCTTGAAAAGCTTGCAGACGCTCGAGTTATAGACGCCGCACAGTCCACTGCTCGACGAGAAAGCCATCAGGGCCACTTTCTTCACTTCGCGGTGCTCCGCCAACGGGATGTTGACTTCGCCTTCCAGCGAACTGAGGTAGTTGGTCAGGGCCTCGCTGAGTTTGTTCTTGTATGGCAGGAAACGCACCGTGGTGCTCTCGGCTTTCTTTAGCTTGGCTGCCGAAACCATCTTCATCGCGGAAGTGATTTTCTGCGTGGAGCCTACCGATGTGATTCTTGCCCGTATTTCTTTTAGTGATGCCATTTTTAGTTGAGAGTATTAGGGTTGAGAGTGGAAAGATGAAAGTTATGTATCGGAAGCATCGCTTTGCGCCAACTTTCGACTTTCCGTTTTATCGTTGTCCACTTATGCGAATTGTTCACCTAACAGGAGGGCTTCTTCTTTCAGCACAGCCTTGATTTCGTCGTCAATCTTGCCTGATTTCAGCTTGTTGAGCACATCTTTGTGCTTTACTTCCATCAGGTCGAGGTATTGCTTTTCGAATTCGAGCACGCGGTTGCCTGGCACCTTGGCGAGCAGGCCGTTGGTACCGCAGAAGATGATGGCAATCTGTTTTTCGACCGGCATTGGCGAGTATTGAGGTTGCTTCAGCAGTTCCACGTTCTTGCGGCCCTTGTCGAGGATGGCCATGGTGGCAGCATCGAGTTCGGCACCGAACTTCGAGAAGGCTTCCATCTCACGGAATTGTGCCTGGTCGAGCTTCAGTGTACCTGCCACCTTCTTCATTGACTTGATTTGAGCGTTACCACCCACACGCGATACCGAGATACCCACGTTGATGGCAGGACGGATACCGGCATTGAAGAGGTTGGTCTCCAAGAAGATCTGACCATCGGTGATGGAGATGACGTTGGTAGGAATGTAGGCCGACACGTCGCCAGCTTGGGTTTCGATGATAGGTAGGGCAGTCATTGAACCGCCACCTTTCACGATGTCTTTCATCGACTCTGGCAAGTCGTTCATCTTGCGAGCCACATCGTCGTTCTTGATGATTTTTGCGGCGCGTTCGAGCAGACGGCTGTGGAGGTAGAAGATATCGCCTGGATAAGCTTCACGCCCTGGGGGACGACGAAGAATCAGTGAGACTTCACGATAGGCTACGGCTTGCTTTGAGAGGTCGTCGTAGATGACCAAGGCATGGCGGCCTGAGTCGCGGAAGTATTCGGCGATGGCAGCGCCAGCGTATGGTGCGTAGAACTGCATGGCGGCTGGGTCGGAAGCGGTGGCCGACACCACGATGGTATAGTCCATGGCACCGTTCTCTTCCAAGACCTTCACCAAATTGGCTACGGTTGAGCCTTTTTGGCCTACTGCAACATAAATGCAATATACAGGGTCGCCGTTCTTGAAGTTTTCCTTCTGGTTGATGATGGTGTCGATGGCGATAGCGGTCTTTCCCGTTTGGCGGTCGCCGATGATAAGCTCACGTTGTCCGCGGCCGATAGGAATCATGGCATCGACGGCTTTCAGACCGGTTTGCAGTGGCTCATTGACGGGTTGACGATAGATGACGCCAGGAGCCTTGCGTTCGAGAGGCATTTCGTAAGTCTTGCCACAGATGGGACCTTTACCATCGATAGGCAAGCCCAAACCATCCACCACACGGCCCAACATGCCCTCGCCAGCCAATACGGAAGCGATGCGTTGGGTACGCTTCACGGTTTCGCCTTCCTTGATGCCTTCGGTAGGGCCAAGGAGCACGACACCGACGTTGTCTTCTTCCAGGTTGAGCACGACGCCCATGGTGCCGTTTTCGAACTGCACCAATTCGTTGGCTTGAACGTTGTCCAATCCATAGATGTGGGCCACGCCGTCGCTCACTTGCAGCACCTTGCCGATTTCCTCAAACTGGATACGGTTGCTCAGGTTCTGGAGCTGTTGCTGCAGAATGCTTGATATTTCACTTGGTTTGATGTTTGACATATATCTGTATTTTATTCTTTTACTTCAGTTTTTTCTTCAGCGCTTCGAGTTGCCCGGCTACCGAGGCATCCATGCGGTCGTTTTCGATGTCGAGGATGAAACCACCGATGATGCTTGGGTCAATGGTGATTTGCATTTCGGCATGGCAGTCGAAGTTTTGCTCCACGAAGCCTTTCAGCTTGCGCATGGTCTCGTCAGGAAGTTCGGTGGCGGTGGTCACATGGGTGAGCAGGATGTCTTTCGAGTCGCGATACATCTCTTGGTATTTCATGGCGATGCGATAGATGCTGCTCTCTCGTTTCTGTTGGGCCACAAACTCGATGAAATGTTCCAGGCAAGGGTGGAGTGGCTCGCCCACAGCAGCCTTCACGAGGTTGACTTTCTCTTCCGTCCCGATGATGGGGTTGGTGAGGACCTCGTTGAACTGTGCTATGGCCAAGTCATAATTTTGGGTGAGACGCATCAAGCCTTCATACACTTCCTGCTCGCAATGTTCTTGTCGTGTGAGGTTAAGCAAGGCGCGTGCGTATCTGACCGATATCTTTCCGTTGTCCATAGTCGTTATGCTTCAATCTGTTGGTTGCTGCGAAGCAGCTTTTCGATATAGTCGCTCTGCTTGTTCTGCTCTTTCAGTTCGCTTTGCAGAAGCTTTTCGGCGATGTCAACCGAGAGGGTGATGACTTGGCTCTTGATTTCGGCCATGGCTTCGGCCTGCTCCTTTTCGATGCGCAGACGTGCGTCGGCGACAATCTTTTCGGCCTCTATGCGGGCTTGCTGCTTGGCTTCTTCGATGAGTTGCGTCTTCATCTCCTGACTTTCTTTCATGATGCGAAGTTGCTCGGCTTGCGATTCGGCCAAGGCTTCCTTCTTGCGTTGCTCAATGCCAGCCAAGGCGTTGTTGGCTTCTTCTGCCGCCATCAACGAGTCGGCGATGTATGTGTTGCGCTTTTCGACAGCACCCATGATCATGGGCCAACCCACTTTGGCAAGGATGGCAAACACGATGAGGAAGGCTATCAGCATCCATATAACTAAACCGCTTTCAGGGAGAAATAAATCCATTTTGTTGTCTTTTTAAGGGTTAAAGTGTCGGAGGCTTGTCAGCCAAGCCCCCGACGAATTTAAGGTGATTAGCCGAGAACAGCCAACAGGCAGACGACGATGGCGAAAAGAGTTGCACCTTCGACGAGAGCACCAGCGATGATCATGCCTGATTGGATTTTGCTTGCTGCTTCAGGCTGACGTGCCATGGCTTCCATGGCTGATTGACCGATTTTACCGATACCGAAACCTGCACCGATGACGGCGATAGATGCAGCGATGGCTGCCAGACCTGGAGCGAATGAAGCTGCATCGAGAAGGATTGATAATAACATGATTGATTGAATTTAGTTTGTTAATGGATTATGTTTGTTTGTTTATTTGTTTATTGTTTATTTGTTGAATTGATTATTGGACTTTGGGACATTTAGACTTGTGGACTAAGGGACTTGTGGATATTTAGACTTTTTTGACTTTGGGACTTTGTGGGATGCTGAGCTGCTTCCTGAGCGGTGGCTGCTGAACGGAGCCGAAGCAAGTCGAAGGGGAGCCGAAGCGTCGTTTCTCATTATTCTCAATTTTCAATTCTATCCTTAATTCTCAATTCTTAATTAAAAAAACTCACTCTTCCTCCGGTTCATGTTGCGCCATTCCGATGAAGAGCGACGACAAGATGGTGAACACGTAGGCTTGGATGTAAGCCACCAGCAGTTCCAAGCAAGTCATGAAGATGGTCATGAAGATGGATACGATGGATATCACGCCGCCCATGCCTGCGCCATACATGCCACCGATGATGAAAATCAAGGCCATGAGCACCATGATGATGATGTGACCGGCAAGGATGTTGGCGAACAGACGGACCATCAGGGCGAAAGGCTTGGTGATGGTGGAGATTAATTCGATGATAGGCATCAGCGGGAAGGCCTTCAGGAAGATAGGAACATCGGGCCAAAGGATGTCTTTCCAATAGTGTTTGTTGCCGAAGATGTTGACGAAGAAATAGGTCAGCAGGGCAAGCACGATGGTGATGCTGAGGTTACCTGTCACGTTGGCGCTGAAGGGGAACAAGGGAATTAGGCCGAACAGGTTGGCGAAGAAGATGAAGAAAAACGCCGTCAGAAGATAGGGAGCGAATTTCTTTACTTTCTTTTCGGGGATGTTGGGAGCGATGATGCCGTCAATAACCGAGTAGGTGAGCCATTCCACCATGCCTTGGTATTTGGTAGGCTGGCCCATCGGGTCTTTCTTGTATTTGTAGGCGGCAGGCAGGAAGAAGGCCAAGAGGAAGACGCACACGAGGAAGATGCCGAAGGCATTCTTGGTGAACGAGATGTCGAATGGCCGCTTGAGTTCGCCTGTACTGCTCACTTCAACCAGCTTGCCTGGATATTTGGCGGCGTTGATAGGGGAGATGTAGAAGTTGGAACCTTTGTGGTTGAAGGTCTCGCCTTCTTTCAGCTCGCAGACGTGTTTCGACGAAAAACAGTGCCAGCCCGTTTCCTTGCTCCTGACGATGACGGGAAGCCATATGCAAACAGGCTTCTCGTGAATCTCCGTGATGTGGTAACAGTAACTGTCGCCCGTGTGCCCGAAGATGAACGACTTGGCATCGAACTTCTCGGGTTTGGCTTCTGCCTCTTCGCTGATGGTCTCTTCGACTTGCGCATCGGCTTCCTCGGCTTGGGCAAAGCCGTGCAAGGGTACGAAGGCCATCAAGGCGACGAGTAGGATGAGCGTTATGGATTTGAAAACATTATTCATGTTTACTCTCTTTGTTGAGGTTCTTTATGTAGTGGGTATAGACGCTGGTCTCGATAACCAACGCGACGAGATAGGATATTGCGGTGATGATAAGGAACGGCTTGAAGCTTTGCTTGACGAAGATGACGAAAAGCACCAACGCAACGATGGTTACCACTAGCTTGATGCCTTTGTAGATGTAGATCCATGCCAGCTTGGATGGGTCGGCTTCCACGTTTTTCTTCATCATCTGGCAATAGAAAGCACCGAGGATCATGAAGATATTCGGAATGGATATCATCCAATTGTTCCACCATGCTTTTCCGGAAAAGCCACAGAGAAGGATTCCGTCGAGCACGAGGCAGACCAAAAGGAAGATGGTCAAATACTTTGTTGTCGGGTCTTTTTTCATATCTCAGCGCAAACAATCAGCGTGTTGTCATGGTTTTCGCAAAAGCCGCCCTTGATGGCAAACTCAAGTCCTTCCCCGTTTTCTTGGGTGAGGCTTATCTTGCCTGCTTCGAGGATGGCCACGATGGCGGCATGATGTTCAAGTAGGGTGAACGGGCCTTGCTTGCTCGGTACCGTCACCGAACTCACCGTTCCGGAGAACAGTTTTGAATCGGGGGTGATGATTTCGACTTTCATGACACCTAAATATTAATTATTAGCAGCGTTTTTCAGCATTTCCTCACCCTTGGCGATGGCGTCGTCGATGGTGCCAACGAGGTTGAAGGCAGCTTCAGGATATTGATCCACTTCGCCGTCCATGATCATGTTGAAACCGCGGATGGTCTCTTCGATAGGCACCATGACACCCTTCAGGCCGGTGAATTGTTCGGCCACAGTGAATGGTTGCGACAGGAAACGCTGCACACGGCGTGCGCGGTGCACCACCAACTTGTCTTCTTCGGAGAGTTCCTCCATGCCAAGGATGGCGATGATGTCTTGCAGTTCCTTGTTGCGTTGCAGCAGCTGGATGACGCGCTGTGCGGTGTTGTAGTGCTTCTCGCCGATGATGTTGGGGTCGAGGATGCGCGAGGTGGAGTCGAGCGGGTCAACGGCAGGGTAGATGCCGAGTTCCGAAATCTTACGGCTCAACACGGTGGTGGCGTCAAGGTGCGAGAAGGTGGTAGCCGGTGCCGGGTCGGTAAGGTCGTCGGCAGGCACGTAGATGGCTTGCACCGAGGTGATGGAACCGCTCTTTGTGGAAGTGATGCGTTCCTGCATCTGACCCATCTCTGATGCCAAGGTAGGCTGGTAACCCACTGCCGAAGGCATACGGCCCAACAGGGCTGATACCTCTGAACCTGCCTGGGTGAAACGGAAGATGTTGTCGATGAAGAGCAGGATGTCTTTCTGGTCGCTCGATGGGTCGTCGCGGAACGACTCAGCCACGGTCAGGCCCGAAAGGGCAACGCTCACACGAGCCCCAGGAGGTTCGTTCATCTGGCCGAACACCAGAGTGGCTTGCGAGGTGGCGAGGGCTTTCTTGTCGATTTTCGAAAGGTCCCAATCGCCTTTTTCCATGGCTTCCTTGAACTCGTCACCATATTTAATGATGCCTGATTCAATCATCTCACGCAGCAGGTCGTTGCCTTCACGGGTGCGTTCGCCAACGCCGGTGAATACCGAGAAACCGTTATAGCCTTTTGCGATATTGTTGATGAGCTCCATGATAAGCACGGTCTTGCCGACACCAGCGCCACCGAACAGACCGATTTTACCGCCTTTCGAATAAGGCTCGAGCAGGTCGATGACCTTGATGCCGGTGAAGAGCACTTCTTTCGAGGTGGCGAGGTCTTCATACTTAGGTGGCTCGCGGTGAATAGGATATTCGGTGTTGCGGCTCAGTTCGCCGATGCCGTCGATGGCATCGCCTGTGACGTTGAGCAAACGGCCCTTGATTTGTCCGCCAATCGGGATGGAGATAGGCTTGCCGGTAGGAATTACTTCCATGCCGCGCATCAAGCCGTCGGTCGAGTCCATGGCGATGGTACGCACCGAGTCTTCGCCGATGTGCTGCTGGCATTCCAGAATCAGGTTCTTGCCGTTAGGGCGCACTACTTCCAAGGCGTCGTGGATCTTTGGCAAGGCATTTTCGCCGCCTGCAAAGTAAACGTCAACCACGGGGCCGATGATTTGTGTGATTTGTCCTTTGTTTTCTTTTGACATTGTATATGAATTTTCTTGTATTTCTTGCTTCGTTTTACAAAGCGGCAAATATAGAAAAATAAATGACGCAAGAAAAATTTTTTGTTTTAAGTTGTCTTTTTCCTCTATCTTTGTCGAAAAATGAAGCTATGAAGCAAGACGACGATATGAAATGGAAAGTGCTCGAGAGCGAAACGCTCTTCGGCGAGTTGTGGCTCAACGCGCGCCGCGACAAGGTGCAACTGCCTGATGGCCGCATTTATGACAGTTATTATGTGTTGCACTATCCCGATTGGGTGAATGTCATTGCCATTACCGACGATGGCCTTGTCGTGCTCGAACGGCAGTATCGCCACGGAATAGCATCGGTTTCGACTGAGATTGTGGCTGGATGTGTCGAGCCTGGTGAAGCGCCTTTGGAGGCAGCGCAGCGCGAGCTGATGGAAGAGACGGGCTTCGGTGGCGGCACCTGGACGCCGTTGATGACTCTTGCGCCAAATGCCAGCACGCAAGACAACCGCTGCCATTGTTTCCTTGCCGAAGGTGTCACCTTGCAAGGTCAGCAGCATCTCGATGCTACGGAAGATATCCGTGTCATGCTCTATTCGAAAGAAGAGGTGAAACAGATGCTCGATGCAGGCGAATTCGTCCAAGCCATGATGGTGGCTCCGCTGCTCAAGGTGTTTGGATGCTGGAAATGAAGTTTCAGTTCCCCGTCACCAATACACCATCGTTCTGTCATCAAGGGGACAAGTAGGGGACAAGGCCGCACTTTCTTCTTGGTTTCCGCACACTTTTTTCGGAGCTTCTTCGGTCATTCACCGAAGAACCCCCGAAGAAACCTACTAGTTGGTGCGGCCGAGAAGGCAACTTGGTGCGGCCTTGGTCATGCTGTGATTTGCTGATTTTGGTTGTCACAGTTGTGTCATACGACTGGCCCAAGTTGACGGGTTAAAGGATGTTTTTCCGTTTTTAATAATTCTTAGAGTCTGTCTTGATTTAGGTGAAACAAATAACAATGTCATTTCGACCGTAGGGAAGAAATCTATTGTTATTTGTTCCACTCGGGAAAAGCCTTTAGATACCTTCTTTTGTCGGTATGATATGGGTTGGCACCGAAAGATATCAAAAACCGCAAATGTGATTGAAGTGTTGCTTACTAGTGAACCCGCCAACCTTTGCCAGCCACCTATATGCAAAAAAGATGTTTTTTGCTGCAAGTTGTTCGAAATTCTCATTATCTTTGCGGACCAACTTTAAAATTTCAAGCTATGTCAAGATTCTACATTAAAAATTGGATGGTCGTGGCCATCTGCTTGCTGGCAAACGTAGCCTTGTTTGCCCAAACTCCCGATGTGTATGTCGGAGGCATCCTCAACAGCGAGGGCGCAATCTGGAAGAATGGAGTCGCCGAGGTGATTCCCAACACCGACCAAGTCTTTTTCATTGTATTTGACGGCGATGACGAATATGTCGCCGGACGCACAAAGGAAATGGTTCCCGTAGTTTGGAAAAACGGCGAGGAACTCTATAGGTTTGAAGGGGAATATCAAGACAGGTCCATCTCGTCGATGGCAGTCCGCGATGGTAACGTGTATGTCACTACTATCGATTTGACCCCAACATGGCAAAACGATGCCGCGGTGTGGGTTAATGGCGTGGCTTCGGAAGACTATGCCGATGCTGTCGAAATCAACGGCATCTTCCTTGATGGCGATGATGTTTATGTGGCAGGTCGCACCTTCGACCAGGCTGTGATCTGGAAAAATGCCGAACCTCTTTACACATACTTTTCTGAAGGCACAGGCCTTTTCTGCGATGTGATTGTCGTTGACGGCGATGTGTATTATCTGGGTGGCGACTTTGGTGGAGGCGCCGGAAAGACGGCCGCGGTGAAGAGCCAGGACGAAGTTCCTGCCCATCAAGAACACGGTAGGGATTTCGGTATCAAGGCTTGGAAGAACGGCGAGGAACTTTACTACCTCAGCGAAGAGCTTTATGGAGGCCGCATTGCCGTATCGGACGGGAAGGTCTATGTCTCGGGCCAGGCTGCAAGCGGCATGATCTATAGGGCCTTCCTGTGGACTGACGGCGAAGCCACTCCCTTGTCCGACGAATGGAGCGGCACAGGAACCATGTGCATCTACGATGGCGACATTTATGTAACCGGATTCAAGGGCAATTACCCCGAACTCGACGCCTACATCTGGAAGAACGGCGAGCTTGAAACGATTGCCACTGGAGGCTACAACTACGGCAACTGCATCGTCGTGGTTGATGGAGAGACGAGCGTTGAAGAAAGCCAAGAGACCTTTGCAGTTTTCCCGAATCCGGCCAACGGCTGCATCTCAATCGAAAGCGTTGAGTTCAGCGAAGCCGCCCTTTACAACAACATGGGACAACTGGTTCTCACCACCAACGAGAGCAGGATTGACGTCACGGCATTGGCATCGGGACTCTACCTGCTGAAGCTCGACGGCAAAGCCTCGAAAAACATTCTCATCCAGCATTGATGAGCGTTAATCTGATATGAAGAGACGGTCGGGAGCGATTCCGACCGTTTTTTTTGATTTAGGTGAAACAAATAACAAGGCAAATATATACTTTTTGGCCCAACTGCATATCCTAATCAAATGATAAAGGGCCTAATTGTATATAGTTGCCGTTTTTAAACAATTTCTCAATATATTTCATTGTATCTTGCTTTTCCATAAGAATAGGTGAAAAGCATAATACAAAGAGTCATTATAGTTTTTTCTCAATATGGTTATTTTCCCCAATACGGTTATTTTCCTTTGATATTACAAATGGAAATGCTTATCTTTGCACGCTAAATTTTTGATAAAGAGAATAGGAAAATATAAATAGTAAATAATCAACAAGTTATGCAAAATAAGTTGCAAGAATTGACCGACAAGCTTTACAACGAAGGTTTGTCGAAAGGAAAACAGGATGGCGAAGAACTGCTGCAGAAGGCTAAGGCCGAATCGGAAAGCATCATCGCCCAGGCCAAGGCTGAAGCCGAACGCATCGTAGCTCAGGCTCAGAAAGAAGCCGAAGAGCTGAAAACCAAAGTGTCAGCCGATGTGAAGATGGCTGCTACGCAAAGCATCAGCGTCACCAAACAGGAAATGGAAAAGATGATAGTGACCCGCACCGCTGCCGAAGGCGTGAAAGCCAACATGGGCAATGCGGCCTTTGTCAAGGAACTCATCATGAGCGTAGTGAAGGCTTTCAACCCGCAGAATGCATCGCCCGTCGATTTGAGTCTCATCTTGCCCGAATCGCTGAAAGCCGAAGTGGAGCCTTTCGTGAAGAACGAAATCGCCAGCCAGTTCAAGGCCGAGGTGAAGGTCGATTATTCAAAGAAGATGAATGGCGGCTTCAAGGTGGCTCCAAAGAATGGCGGTTATGTGCTGCAATTCACCGATGAGGAGTTCCAGAACCTCGTTGCCAACTACTTGCGTCCTGCCACCAAGAAAATCCTCTTCGGATAATGGATAACTATGTTTATATAGTGGCCGGCTTGCCCGAACTGACTGCCAATTATGATGGCGGTAGTTTCGACTATGCCGCCCTCAAGACATCAATCGTTGAACTGCTCTCTGAGAAGGACCAGCAGCTGGTCGAACTCTTGGAGGAAGGCTTCGATGAAAATACGCTCGGAAAAGGTTTTTACGAAAAGGCTGCCGCGAGCAAGAACGACTTCATCAGGCAGTACTTCGATTTCGATGCCCGTCTGCGCAACATGAAGGTGAACTATTTGGCCAAGCGCCTCGGCAAAAGAGGTGAGGACTACCAAGTGGAGCTGCCTGAGGCCGACTTCGATGAAGGCAAGCAGATAGAGGAAATCCTCGCCGATGCCGACTTCGTGGAGCGCGAGCAGAAAATGGATGAGCTGAAGTGGGAGAAGGCCAGTGACATTGCCCGCATGGACTACTTCAACATGAATGCCATCTTCGCCTTCTTGGTCAAGGCCAAGACCGTACAGCGTTGGGCCGAACTCGATGAGAAGAAAGGCGAAGAGATGTTCCAGAAACTCGTTTCGGAAGTCAGAGGAACGTTTGAAGGGGTCAAGTACGACGAAAATAAATAATGAGATACCACGAAGGATATCGGCGAATTTGGTTTTGGACTTGCGCTGGCCAAGTTCTCATTGAAACCACGAATTACACGAATTTACACGAAGGGTTGCTTTGCAATTGATAAACAAACAAAAGAAAATGATATATGCAGAGGAGGCATATAATATAATAGGGGCAGCAATGGAAGTCCATAGGGTGCTGGGTCCGGGCTTTCTGGAAGCCGTGTATCATGAGGCTCTTGAAGTGGAAATGCGTAAAAGAGACATCCCTTTTGAAACAAAGGTGGCTTTGCCGATTCAATATAAGGATGTGGTGCTGAAGAAGTGTTATGAGGCTGATTTGTTTTGCTATGACAAGATTATCGTGGAGTTGAAAGCAGTTTCGGAAGTCACGTCTGAACATGAAGCTCAAATTCTTAATTATCTGAAAGCAACAGGTTGTGAATTGGGTTTGCTGATAAATTTCGGAAGTAAGGAATTGTACAGGAAACGTTATTTGAATACAAGATGGACTGTTTAAAACTACGTATGCACACAATGAAACCACGAATGACACGAATTTACACGAATGTCTATTTCGTGGGATTTCGCGTGAATTCGTGGTTCCGAGAAAAGGATTTGCGAAGCAAATCATAAACGAAGAAAATATAATTAGATGTTTTAAATATGAAAACAACAGGTAAAGTTACAGGTATCATTGCCAACTTGGTCACCGTTCAGGTGGACGGCCCTGTCGCTCAGAATGAGATCTGCTTCATCGACCTTGACGGTGTCAAGCTGATGGCAGAAGTCATTAAGGTGAACGGCAACAAGGCCTCCGTGCAGGTGTATGAAAGCACCCGCGGCCTGAAAATCGGCAACCCGGTGGAATTTCAGGGTTACATGCTTGAAGTGACCTTGGGACCTGGTTTGCTATCAAGCAATTTCGACGGCTTGCAGAACAATCTCGCCACTATGACGGATGTGTTCCTCAAGAGAGGCGAATACACCAAGCCGCTCGATGAAAACAAGAAATGGGATTTCACTCCGCTTGCCAAGGCTGGTCAGCAGGTCGTGGCCGCCGACTGGCTGGGCGAGGTGAAAGAAGGCTGGCTGCCTCACAAAATCATGGTGCCGTTCTCGTTTGAAGGGACCTACACCGTGAAATCGGTGGCTGCCGCCGGACAATACAAGATTACCGATACCATAGCCGTCCTCACCAATGCCGAGGGCGAAGAGGTAAAGGTTACGATGATGCAGAAATGGCCTGTCAAGGTGGCCGTGGGCGGTTACGTCGAAAAGCCGCGTCCGTTCAAGGTCATGGAGACCGGCGTGCGCTGCATCGACACCTTGAACCCGATTGCCGAAGGCGGCACGGGCTTTATCCCTGGTCCTTTCGGCTGTGGCAAGACCGTCTTGCAGCACGCTTTGGCCGAACAGGCCGATGCCGATGTCATCATCATGGCGGCTTGCGGTGAACGTGCTAACGAGGTCGTGGAAATCTTCACCGAGTTCCCTGAACTGAAAGACAAGCACACGGGCCGTAGCCTGATGGAACGTACCATCATCATCTGCAACACATCCAACATGCCTGTCGCCGCCCGTGAGGCTTCCGTCTATACGGCCATGACCTTGGGCGAATATTACCGCGCCATGGGCATGAAGGTGCTGCTGCTGGCCGACTCCACTTCGCGCTGGGCTCAGGCTTTGCGTGAGATGAGTAACCGTTTGGAAGAATTGCCGGGTCAGGATGGTTTCCCAGTTGACCTTTCGGCTATCATTTCTTCCTTCTACGCCCGCGCCGGTTATGTGAAACTGAACAATGGTGCCACGGGTTCCATCACCTTCATCGGTACGGTTTCGCCTGCTGGCGGTAACCTGAAGGAGCCTGTCACCGAATCGACAAAGAAGGCTGCACGTTGTTTCTATGGCCTCTCGCAGAACCGCGCTGATAAGAAGCGTTATCCTGCCGTTGACCCTGTCGATTCCTATTCAAAGTATCTTGAATATCCTGAAATCATTGAATATCTGGATAATAAGATCGAAAAAGGTTGGGTTGACAAGGTAACCAAGATGAAATATATCATCCGCAGAGGTAAGGATGCTTACGAACAAATCAACATCCTGGGTGACGACGGCGTGCCGATGTCGTATCACGAGCAGTATTGGAAGTCGGAATTGCTTGACTTCGTCATATTGCAGCAGGATGCTTTCGATGAAATCGATGCTTCGACGCCTCTCGACCGTCAGAAGTTCATGCTCGACCTGCTCCTCGAAGTCTGCGACCGCTCGTTCAAGTTCAATGATTTTGAAGAATGTACAACCTACTTCAAGGAGTTGATCAACATTTGCAAGCAGATGAACTATTCGGAGTATCAGTCGGAACAATTCAATAAATATCTCAATCAGTTTAAGGAGGAATTGAAACATGAGTGAGAAAGCATTTCAAAGAATTTATACCCATTTGACTGCCATCACCAAGGCGACCGTTTCATTGGATGCCGAGGGTGTGTCGAACGATGAACTGGCTCTCGTGGCTGGCCGTCTGGCTCAGGTGGTGAAAATCAAGGATAAGAACGTTACCTTGCAGGTGTTCGGCGGAACAGAAGACATCCCGACCGATGCCGAGGTGACTTTCTTCGGCGAACCTCCATGCCTTAATGTGAGTGACGACCTCGCTGGCCGTTTCTTCAATGCCTACGGCGACCCTATCGACGGCGGTCCGGCTGTCGAAGGCGAAAAGCGCCAGATTGGCGGCCCTTCGGTCAACCCGTACAAGAGAAGACAGCCTTCGCAACTGATTCCGACAGGTATTGCCGGCATCGACCTGAACAACACTTTGGTCTCCGGTCAGAAGATTCCTTTCTTCGCTGACCCTGACCAGCCTTACAACCAGGTGATGAGCATGGTGGCCTTGCGTGCCGATGTCGATAAGATTATCCTCGGCGGCATGGGCTTGACCAACGACGACTACCTGTTCTTCAAGAACCAGTTTGAAAGTGCAGGTGCCTTGCATAAGATTATTTCTTTCGTCAACACCACTGACCAACCGCCTGTCGAGCGTCTGCTGATTCCTGACATGGCTTTGACGGCTGCCGAATACTTCGCTGTCGATAAGAACGAAAAGGTTTTGGTTTTGTTGACCGACATGACCCTTTATGCCGATGCTCTGAGTATCGTGAGCAACCGTATGGACCAGATTCCTTCGAAGGACTCCATGCCTGGCTCGCTTTACTCCGATTTGGCAAAGATTTACGAAAAGGCCGTGCAACTGCCTGATGGCGGTTCCATTACCATCATCGCTGTGACCACCTTGAACGATGGCGATATCACCCACGCTATCCCTGATAACACGGGTTATATCACTGAAGGTCAGCTGTTCCTGCGTGCCGATGCCGATTCGGGCAAGGTCATCGTTGACCCGTTCCGCTCGTTGTCGCGTCTGAAACAGCTGGTGCAGAACAAGAAGACCCGCGAAGACCACAGCGCCGTGATGAACACCTCAGTCCGCCTGTATGCCGATGCAGCCAACGCCAAGACGAAGTTGGAAAACGGTTTCGACCTGAGCGACTACGACTTGCGTTGCCTCGACTATGCCAAGGAATATGCTACCCGATTGCTCGCCATCGACGTCAACATTCCTATCAATGAAATGCTCGACACCGCTTGGGAACTCTTCGGAAAGTATTTCACCAAGGCAGAGACTGGCTTGAAGGAAAAACTGATTGAAAAATACTGGAAGGAAAAATAAGCCATGGCTATCAAGTTCCAATATAACAAGACTTCGCTGAACGAGCTGAACAAGCAGCTCAAGACGCGTGTGCGTGCGCTGCCTACGCTGAAAAGCAAGGAGAGTGCCCTGCGCCTTGAGGTGAAGAAAGCCAAGCAACGCTCCGAGGCTCTTGTTGCCCAGTTAGAGGCCGAACTCAAATCATACGAGTATATGGCCAGGCTTTGGAATGAATTTGAGCCAGGTTTGATTTCCGTGACAGATGTGAAGCTGAAAACCGTAAAGATTGCCGGTGTGCCTACGCCCGCCTTGGAAGAGGTGCTCTTCGATGTGAAGGACATCAACCTTTTCACCAAGCCGATGTGGTATGCCGACGGCGTGCAGATTCTGAAGAACCTTGCCCAGTTGGGCATCGAGAGTGAGGTCTATACCGAAGTGAGTCGCGTTCTCGATTATCAGAGGAAGAAGACCACGCAAAAGGTGAATCTTTACGAAAAAGTGCAGATACCTGGCTATAACGAAGCCATACGTAAGATTAAGCGATATATGGAAGACGAGGAGAACCTCTCCAAGGCTTCGCAGAAAATCGTGAAGAACAAACACATAGCAGAAGAAGAGGAGGAAGAAAATGGTAACTGAAATGACGAAATATGACTTCATATTGCTCAGTGGCGATATGGAATCCTTCCTCGAAAAGTTGCAATCTGTGGGCGTGGTCGATATCACACGCTCGACGAAACCCATCGACGAGACTTCGGAGAAACTCTCGCTTCAGGCCGACATCATGCGTCGCGCCCAGCTGTCGCTCAAGAACGTGATACCCGCCAACAAGTCGGGCGAAGTGCCAGAGGATGTCGCTGCTGAGGTGATGCAGACCCTGAACGAAAAGGAAATCCTGATGGCACGTCTGCCATTGCTCGAAAAGCAAATGGAAGAAGCTAAGCCTTGGGGAACCTTCCATCAGAAGTCGCTCCACGAGATTAAGCAACTTGGCCTTAACTTGCATTTCTACAAGGTAAAGTCGTCGGCCTTCGACCCTGCTTGGAAAGAACAATACGCACTCAGCGAGATTTCTGAAGACGGCACGAACACCTATTTCGTGGTGGTTTCCGATTTTGATGATTACGATTTCCCGCTGAAGGAACTCCCTGCTCCTGAAGTCGATGCGGCTGAAGTGAAGAAGGAGATTTTGCAGCTGCAAAGCGAAATAGCCGAAAAAGACCAACGCCTTGCCGAACTGAAATGTTATGAACAGACATTGCAGAAAGAGTTGACCCAGACCTTGTCGAAACTCGACTTGCATCTGGCCAACAAATCGGGCGAAAAGGCAGTGGAAGATTACTTGACGGTGTTCGAAGGCTTTGCTCCCGCTGAATGCGAAGAGGCGCTCCGCTCCATGCTCGACGAAGAGAGTGTGCTCTACATTGCCGAGAAAGCTGTGGTGGATGACAATCCTCCCATTAAACTGAAGAACAACAAGTTCGTGTCGATGTTCGAGATGCTGACCGACATGTATGGTCGCCCGAAATACAATGAGTTCGACCCAACAGTATGGATTTCCATCTTCTTCATGCTCTTCTTTGCCTTCTGCATGGGCGATATGGGCTATGGCTTGATGCTCATCGTTGGCAGCCTCGCCCTGAAGAAGAAATTGGGCAAGATTGCGCCTTTGGGTGTCACCTTAGGTGTCGCCACGACTGTGGTTGGTTTCCTCTTCCACACATTCTTCTCCATGGATATGCTCACCTGGACTTGTATCCCCGATAGTGTGAAGAAAATCATGCTGCCCTCGCAGATTGCGGGCTTCGATGGAACCATGGTGCTCGCCTTGCTGGTGGGTATCGTCCACCTTTGCCTCGCCATGATTATCAAGACGTGCCAAGCTACCAAGCATAAAGGTTTTGCCAATTCATTGGGCACTTGGGGCTGGACTTTGCTCATCGTGGGTGGTGTCATCGTAGGTGGCTTTGCCCTGATGGGTGTCATCGACAAGACGGTTACCAAGTGGATTGTCATCGTTTTGGGCATCCTTTCGGCTTTGGGCATCTTCTTCCTCAACGACTTGCACCGCAATCCGTTGCTTAATTTCGGCTCGGGCTTGTGGGAAACCTACAACACGGTGACGGGTTTGTTGGGCGATGTGCTCAGCTATTTGCGACTCTACGCCCTCGGTCTGGCAGGAGCCAAGTTGGGTGAAGCCTTCAATGCCATTGGCACTCTCGCCTTGGGCGATGGTGGCGTGAATTGGATATTCTTCATCCTCATCGTAGTGGTGGGCCATGTCCTCAACCTCGCGATGTGCGTGTTGGGTGCCTTCGTCCATCCTTTGCGACTCAACTTCCTTGAGTTCTTCAAGAATTCAGGTTACGAAGGTGCTGGACGTAAGTATAACCCTTTGAGCAATACGAATCAATAAGCCACATAGTCACGCCCTCACATAGTCAAAATAAACAATTCAACGAATCAACAAATTAACAATTAAATTATCAATAGTATGTTAGCAACAATTTTAGGTTATCTCGGTTTGGGCCTCGTGTTGGCCCTCGCAGGTATTGGCAGTTCGATCGGTACCACCACGGCAGGTAATGCTGCTGAAGGCGGCCTGAAGAAGAAACCCGAGGCATCAGGTAGTTTCATGGTGCTTTCGGCTCTTCCTGCTACACAAGGTATTTACGGCTTCGTGGCATTCTTCATGCTGCTGAGCAAGATGCAGGCTGATCCTACACAAGGTCTGTTGATCTTCGGTGTGGGCCTCTGCGTTGGTTTGGTTTGCATGATTTCTGCCATGCGTCAGGGTCAGGTTTGCGCCAATGGTATCGTTGGCTTGAGTCAAGGTCACGATGTGTTTACCAACACCCTGATTTATGCCGCTCTTCCTGAATTCTACGCCATCTTGGGCCTCGTCGGCGCACTGATGATCTGATTCACGGAAACCGTCAGGAAAAATCAAAGGCGACTCGCTTGCGGGTCGCCTTTGTTGTTGTCATTGGTCGTCTTTCATCTTCTCAATCATCCGTCGCTCTTTCTTGGTAGGCCGTCCGGCACCGCGGTCGCGCCATTCGGCTTTGTAGGCGTGCATGAACTCGATGCGTTCGTACTCTTCCTTTGGTGTGAGGTCGGTATAGACTTCTGGCACTTGCTTGGCTGAGACGCGGTTCTTCACGACAGTCTTCACTTGCACCACCTTATGCAGTTGCTCAATCTGCACTTGTATGATGTCGCCTTCCTTCACTTCGCGTGAAGGTTTCACGGCCGTGTCGTTCATCTTTACCTTGCCGCCTTTTATGGCCTCGGCAGCAATGGAGCGGGTCTTGAAAAGACGAGCTGCCCAAAGCCACTTGTCCATCCGGACGATGTTCTCTTCGTTTTCCATGTAGCTGATTTCTGCCGTTTTACGTCATTGCGAGGAGGAACGACGAAGCAATCCAGAAATAATGCTTCTCATTTAGATAGTTTCATTCCGTTGGCAATGACACAAAACGAATTGATTATTTCTCCTTGAAAATCAATTGAATCGGCACACCGTTGAAATCCCAAGTTTCGCGAATCTTGTTTTCCAGGAAACGCTTGTAGGATTCTTTCACATCCTTTGGCAGGTTGCAGAAGAAGACGAACTGTGGGCAATAGCTCTTCAGCATGGTGATGTATTTGATGCGCACATAGCGGCCGCGTGAAGCTGCCGGTGGCGGCACCGACCCGATGATTTCCAACATTTTGTCGTTCAGCTCGCGCACCGGAATGCGGCGCTCGCGGTTTTCATATACCTTGTGTGCGGTCTCGAGCACCTTGTAGATGCGTTGTTTGTTGATGGCCGAGGTGAAGATGATAGGGAAGTCGGTGAAAGGTGCAGTTTGTGCATAGATGGCTTGTTCGTAAGCCAAGTGGGTGTTCGAGTCCTTCTCGATGGTGTCCCATTTGTTGACGACGACGACGAGGCCTTTCTTGTTCTTCTCGATAAGGTGCAGGATGTTCATGTCTTGCGACTCGAAACCGTTTTGGGCATCAATCATGAGGATGGCCACATCGCAGTCTTCGATGGCGCGGATGGAACGCAGCACCGAGTAGAACTCGATGTCTTCTTCCACCTTGCTCTTCTTGCGCAGACCGGCGGTGTCAACGAGCATGAAATCCATGCCGAAGGCATTGTAACGGGTGTAGTTGCTGTCGCGCGTGGTGCCTGCTATGTTGGTCACGATGTGACGGTCAACGCCAAGGAAAGCGTTGATGAGCGACGACTTGCCGACATTTGGACGGCCTACCACGGTGAATTTGGGCAGGTCGGTGTTGAAGTCGGTGGTATCGTTGGGCAAAAGTTCGCACACTTTATCGAGCAGCTCGCCGGTGCCGGTGCCTGTCATGGCCGAAAAAGCGAAAGGCTCGCCCAAGCCAAGAGCATAGAACTCGGAGGCAAGCGCTGCTTTGTTAGGTTCGTCAGCCTTGTTGACGGCCAATACGACGGGCTTTTTCTGCTGGCGCAGGATGCGCGCCACGTCTTCGTCGAGCACATGAAGGCCTGCGATGCAATCCACTACAAAGACGATGACATCGGCTTCTTCGATGGCCAAATCTACTTGCTTGCGGATTTCTTCTTCAAAGATGTCGTCCGACCCAACAACATAACCGCCCGTGTCGATGACGGTGAATTCCTTTCCGTTCCAGTCGCTCTTGCCGTAATGCCTGTCGCGTGTCACGCCACTTGTTTCTTCCACGATGGCCATGCGCTGCTTCAGCAGACGGTTGAAAAACGTCGATTTTCCCACATTGGGTCTCCCCACAATTGCTACAATGTTTGACATACTTTGTTCGGTTTAAATTTGCTGCAAAAATAGTAATTTTAGGTGAAAGGTAGCCTTTCACCATTCGCCTAAAACCTTTCACCTTTAATTATGCTTCGTATCCAAAGCGCTTCAGTTCTGCTTCGTTGTCGCGCCAATCCTTATCGACTTTCACGAACAATTCGAGGAAAATCTTCTTGCCTGTGAATTCCTCGATGTCGGCACGGGCTTGCATACCCAATTTCTTGATGGCGCTGCCGCCTTTGCCGATGATGATGGCTTTCTGCGAATCGCGGGCGACGTAGATGCTGGCACGGATGACAACGCGTTTTTCGCTTTCTTCGTAGGAATCCACATCCACTTGCACACAATAAGGCACTTCCTGCTGGTAGTTGAGCAAGATTTTCTCGCGGATGATTTCGGTGATGAAGAAACGCATCGAGCGGTCGGTGAGTTCGTCTTTCGGGAAATAAGGTGGGCACACAGGCAATTTCTCCAAAATCTGCTCGAAAACGTTCTTCACATTGGCATTGTGTTGCGCTGAGATGGGGAAAATGGTGGCGTTGGGCAGTTCTTTCTCCCAAAACTCAACGGCTTGGGTCAGATTCTCTTGTGTTGAAAGGTCAATCTTGTTGATGAGGACGAAAACTGGTATCTCGCTGTTTTTCAGTCTTTCGACGGTCTTTTCCTCGATTTTCTTGTCGGTGATATCGACCACGAAAAGGATGAGGTCGGCGTCAATCATGGCCACGTTGACGAATTGGTTCATCACTTCGTGCATCTTGTAGGCTGGGTCTTTGATGATGCCAGGCGTGTCGGAGAACACGATTTGGAAGTCGTCGCCGTTGACGATGCCCAAAATGCGATGGCGCGTGGTTTGCGCTTTCGAGGTGATTATGGAGATTTTCTCTCCAACCAGTTGATTCATAAGGGTTGACTTGCCCACATTGGGGCGTCCTATGATGTTGACATATCCTGCTTTATGATCCATTTTGAAAAAAAATTGCTTTTTTTGACCTTGCAAAGAAACAAAATATTTATCTTTGCACCCGAATTCGGGAGGAAAGAAATTTCTTGAACGAGTTTTTCGCACGATGCGGGGTAGAGCAGAGGCAGCTCGTCGGGCTCATAACCCGGAGGTCGGAGGTTCGAATCCTCCCCCCGCTACCAAGTTTTTGAAAGCAGGTCGATAATAAGCCTGCTTTTCTTGTATTTTGTTGTCAATTAAAACTTTACAATTATGAAAACGATAAAAAGACTTCTTTTGTGCACTTGCGTAGCCGCTATGTTTTTGGTCGGTTGCAGAGCCACTCACTATGTTTCACTTGAACCCGAAGCCAACAAGATGTGGGTTGGTAAACCCCATTCTGCCATCATCGAGGCTTATGGCGCGCCGAATCGCGAGATTTCTGATGGCGCTGATGGCCTTATTTTGATTTATGAAGAAACGCACACCGTAACCAATACGTATTCTACGCCTTCACCTATGTATATGGGTGTGTATGGCTTCTATTACCATGTGATGTCTCCAGCCGACTATCATACCGAAAGTCATCTTGAAACCGATTATGCACACTTCTATATCGGCGGCAATGGCAAATGCTACAAGGTGGCAACCAATCTTGAAAAAGAGGTGTATGACGACGACGATTCAGATGTTAAATAACAGCGATGTCCATCCCTCATAAACAAGAAGCCCTGCCATGAAACCATGACAGGGCTTCTTTCTTGCCTATTGAGCTTTATTGGGCGGCTACTTTATTTAAAGTGCCAGTCAAGATGCCACTAATTGTGACATTGACAGGCGTAGGAAACATTTCATCTACTGCTGTTCCTTGGCCAGAAATTTTGCCATTGACATTCAATTTGTTACCATCTAAAGTGCCAGTCAAGTCGATGCTGACGTTGGCTTCTGTGCCCTCTTCAGATCTCTTGATGACAAGGGGCTCAAAACTGACAACATTGTTTTTGGTAGTTCCGTTGATGGTGTAGACTTCATCATTTAATGGACATTTGGCTACGACTTTGTTGTCGGCGTTTCCTGCGCTGATTTCCATTGATAAGTCCATAGTAAGACTATCGAAGGGTATCTCACCAATGACAGGAATGGTCATAACTACGCTGCCATTTAGTTCACCACGATAGTTGCCGATGAATTTCTGGTTGGGTTTTTCCTTGTTGCATGATGCGAAGCAAACTGCTACGATGCACATGACAATTGCTAATGCTTTTTTCATAGGTTTTAATTTTTAATGTGTTATAAGTTGATAAACAATAATATATCGCAAAAAATATACCAAATTTTGGTTCGAAAGTCGTGTCATTCGCGGTTTTTCGAATCCATCAAAATGGTGACAGGACCATCGTTGACCAAGGCGACTTCCATCATCGCGCCAAATTCACCGCTTTGCACTTCGCGCCCTGAGATTTCAGCCAGGTGGTTTAGGAACAGTTCATAAAGCGGTATGGCTTTTTCGGGTCGTGCCGCACGGATGAAACTCGGGCGGTTGCCTTTCTTGGTCAAGGCGTGGAGCGTGAACTGACTGACGACCAGGAATGAGCCTTCCACTTGGTTGATGTCGAGGTTCATGGCATCGTTTTCGTCGGCGAAGATGCGCATTTTGGTCAGCTTGCTGCAAAGCCAATCCACATCTTCGTCGGTGTCGGCGTCTTCAATGCCAAGAAGGATGAGCATTCCGGTTCCGATTTCCGATTTTATCTTCTTTCCGATAGTGACGGAAGCGTGTGAAACGCGTTGGGCAACAATTCTCATAATGACGGATTAGCAGTTGTGTAAAATTTTGAAGATCATTTCACGATAAAGGTCTCTCTCATCGACTTCGCCGTTATTGTAGCCTTTCGATTTCAGGTCGAACTCACGCAAGATGGAGATGGCATTCACGCAATTGGTGAGCGAATAGTTTTGTGCAGCCGATTGATAATCTTTCACGAAAAATGGACTTACACCCAAAACACTTGCCAGGTTGCCTTGCGATTTGTCGGTAGCCGTGTGCAGCTTTATCAGCTTGGTGAAATATTGAAGGAGGATAGTCGCTGTGAGTAATAAAGGATTGTCTTTCCCGTTGCTGGCGAAATGATTTACGATGCGGTTGGCTTTCAACACATCGCGGCTGCCAATGGCGTTTTGTAACTCGAAAACGTTGAAGTCTTTTGAGATGCCAATGTTTCGTTCAACGTCTTCGTCACTGATGGAACGGTTTTTCGGCAGCGTGATGGTCAGCTTGTCAAGCTCGTTGGATATCTTGTGAAGGTCGGTGCCGAGGTAGTCGGCCAGCATCATCGTTGCTTTTGGCGTAATCGAGTAGCCTCCGTTTTTCAGATAGGTTGAAATCCAGCCTGGTATGTTGTTTTCGTATAGTTTTTTCGATTCAAAATAAACTCCAGCCTTTTCAATCTTTTTGGCGAAGGTCTTGCGCTTGTCGAGTTTCTTGTATTTATAGACGAATACGAGGATGGTCGTTTCTGGAATCGTCTCGATGTAAGGCTCGAAGTTTTCGATGTTCTTCACGTCTTGCGCTTCCTTGACGATGACGACCATCTTGTCGCCCATCATTGGGAAACTGCGTGCGTGTTCAGCAATGGTATCGACCTCGACGTCACGACCATACACCACGATTTGGTTGAAGGCCTTGTCGGCTTCGTCGAGCACTTCGTTTTCGATGGTGTCGGAAATCATGTCAATGAAATAGGGTTCCTCGCCAGTGAGGAAGTAAATCTTGGCAAGTTTTTTCTTCCGGATATCGTTAATGATTTGGTCGTAGGTCTGTGCCATCAGAACTTCAGGTGTTTCACGGTAATACCATTATTAATTAATTGGCGGAGCGAGTCGATGCCGATGCGAAGGTGCTCGCCGACATAGTTCCTGCTAACTTGCTTGTCGCTTTCTTCGGTTTTCACGCCTTCGGGCACCATCGGGTTGTCCGACACGAGAAGCAGTGCGCCCGTGGGAATCTCATTGTAGAAACCGACCGAGAAGATGGTGGCGGTTTCCATATCGACAGCCATACATCTGATTTTCAGCAGATAATCCTTAAAGTTGTCGTCATGCTCCCACACACGGCGGTTGGTGGTATAGACGGTTCCTGTCCAATAGTCACGTCCATAGTCGCGGATGGTAGTAGAGATGGCTTTCTCAAGATTGAATGCAGGGAGTGCAGGCACTTCGGGCGGGAAATAGTCGTTTGAGGTACCTTCGCCGCGGATGGCGGCGATGGGAAGAATCAGGTCGCCGACCTTGTTCTTGCGTTTCACACCGCCGCATTTGCCGAGAAAAAGCACGGCCTTGGGCTTGATGGCGCTGAGCAGGTCCATGATGGTGGCAGCATTGGCACTGCCCATGCTGAAGTTGATGATGGTGATTTCGCCGTCGGTAGCACAAGGCATCGAGCGGTCGCGGCCAACCACTTCTACGCCTTGCCATTCAGCGAACTTATCGACATAGTTCTGAAAATTAGTCAGCAAGATGTATTGCCCGAATTTCTCCAAGGGTAAACCAGTATAGCGTGGCAGCCAATTTTCGACGATTTCTTGTTTGGTTTTCATATTTCCGAAATATTTCCGCAAAAATAGTAAAAAGTTGGGAGCCGAAAGCATAGTTCGACAATCCAAAAATGTTTGTTATCTTTGCAGCCCGATGACACACTATCCGGTTAAAATATTGATGGCTTTCGGCTGCACCTTCGAGGGCGGTGGGAATGAGTTTTTCGATTGGCTCATGCGTAATGGCTATCCCGAGTTGGGCGCGTTGAGCCATGCCATTCAGGGCGATACCGAGGCCAAGCAATGGCTGATGGATAACAGATTCCCTCATTTGGCCGCTATCGACAGTGCTATCGATGAAGAAGAGAAGGCCCAGCAATGGCTGCTGAAGAACCATTTCGAAATCAATTTCATCTTTGCCAAGGCCGTCAATAATGACGAAGATGCCCTCAATTGGTTAGAGAAAAATGACATGGGCATACTTGTTGTCGTTGCAAATAAGATTCGTAAGTATTTGGATGACAAATATTTAGATTATCATAAAATCCATTTTTGATTCAAGAAAAAAAAGTTGCTTTTTGTAAAGGAAAAAACCATAACTTTGCAGCCAATCAGAAATAGTAAATAAAGAATTAGAAAAGCATAAAAAAATGAAGAAAAGCACATCTATCATCATCAACATTGCATTGTTTGCAGTTGTTGTTTTCCTTGCATTCATGGTTGTTCGAAGCATCCAAGCTCCTATCAAGTTCGGTAATGAGCAAAGAGCCCGTGAAAAAGAAGTGGTTCAACGCCTTATGGATATCCGCGATGCTGAAATCCAATACAAACAGGCTAACCGCAAATACACTGCAAGCTTCGATAGCCTGATTCAGTTCTGCCAAGTAGCTGAAATCCCGATTGTCAAAATCGTTCCTGATCCAACCGACACCACATTCACCAGAACTATCAATGATACTATCGGTATGATTAAGGTTATGGATTCACTCTTTGGTGAGCAAAAGCGTCCTGGTTTCAACCTCAACGACTTGCGCAATGTTCCATTCAGCAATCCTACCCAGGAATTTGAAATCGAAGCAGGTTTCATCACTCGTAGCGGTAACATTCAGGTCCCTGTGTTTGAAGTCAGAACTCCATACGAAGTTTATCTCAATGGCATGGATATGCAACGCGTCAACAACGCTAAGGCTGAAAAGGAAAGCATCAACAGATATGCAGGCCTGAAGGTCGGCTCCATGGAAGAAGCCTCAACCGATGGTAACTGGGAAAAACTCTAATGAATGCTTGAATGACAGCTTCATTGAATCCTTATATCACCAAGTTTGACGAAGGGTTTGATGTTGAGAAGTCAAAAGACTATAGACTGACCATCCAATTTTCTTTGGGTGGTCTTTCTTTTGCCTTCTTCGACACCAATTCAAACACCATTGTCGGAATAGAGTTCTATCAGTCTGATTTCCTGACAGATGGAAACGAAGTGTTCAATGCTATCGAGCGTATTCTCGACTCAAAGAGAATGGGAGGAAAAGCTTTCCAATCGGTCACTTGCATTGTTGAAGACCGAGTCAACACTCTGGTTCCAAGACCGCTTTTTGATGAAAGTCGGGCATTGCAATACCTTGATTTTGGCTTTCAGCTTCCTCCAGATTCGAAAATCTTGCACGATTTCGTGAAGAAAGCTGATGGCGAAAATGTCTATGCCTTGCCACAGGTTTTATACTCGAAGTTGACCGCCAAGTGGCCTAAGGCGACATTCATCCATGCAAGTTCTCTTTTCATGAATGGCTTGCTCGGCCACGATGATCCGGCACGCGCTGGCGTGTATGTATGTGTCAGAAACCGCAATTTCGATTTGTTGGTCAAGAAGGATGGAGAATTACAGTTTTTCAACAATTTCAAGTTCAACACCAAAGACGACTTCATCTATTTTCTCCTTTTTGCCCTTGAGCAATGTCACTTGCCCGGTCCTGAAACTGTCGTGCTTTTCAGCGGACTCGTCATGCCTGCTTCAGAGATTTACAGCCTGTGTAGCCGTTATGTCAAGGAGGTCAGATTTATCGGAAATGACCAATCTCTAAAGGTTTCCGAAGCGTTGAACGAAGTCCCATTCCATTATTATTTCATTCATTATCAAGCGTTAAAATGCGAATCATAAGAGGAAGATATCAAAGACGCCAGATTGTTGCTCCCAACAATTTGCCTGTGCGTCCCACTACGGATATGGCCAAGGAAAGCCTATTCAATATTTTGGAAAACTACTATGATTTTGAAGAACTTGAAGCCTTGGACTTGTTTGCCGGAACGGGAAATATTTCATACGAATTGGTTTCGAGAGGATGCAAGAAAATGGTTTCTGTTGACCAAGATGCTGGTTGCGTGAAGTTTATTCGCGAAACGGCCAATAAGTTGGAAATGAAGGAATTGATGGTGATTCGTTCTGATGTGTTCCGTTTTCTCGGTACGCATAAGATGAAATACGACCTCATCTTCGCCGATCCGCCTTACGATTGTCAAGAATACGACCAACTTGTGAAACTCGTGTTTGACAACGAACTGCTGAAGGAAGATGGAATGTTTGTGCTCGAACACGACAAGCATATCAAATTTGAGGAGCATCCGCATTTCATGGACCAACGCCGCTACGGAAAGGTCAACTTTACTTTTTTTGCCCAAACTCTTGAAGATTCAGAAGATTGATTTGCAATGATTTCGGTACAAAATCTTAGTATGCACTTTACTGGTGACGATCTTTTCACCGACATCACTTTCCTGATTCGCGAAAAAGACCGCATCGGTTTGGTTGGAAAGAACGGCGCGGGCAAGACCACTTTGCTGAAACTGATTTGCGGCATGGAGCAGCCTTCGAAAGGCGAAGTCGTCATACCTCAAGGCGTTACCATCGGTTATCTGCCGCAGGAGAAGAATGTGAACAGCACGAAAACTGTCATTGACGAGGCATTGTCGGCATTCGATGAATATCATCAGCTGGAGCGTGATTCGGAACGGCTTCAGCAAGAACTTGCTGAAAGAACTGACTATGAAAGTGCTCAATATCAAAAACTTATTGTTAAACTTACGAATATTACCGACCGCTTGACCTTGTTGGGCGGAAATTCCATTGAAGGCGAAGCTGAGCGCATTTTGGTGGGTTTGGGTTTCGACCATGAAGATATGCAACGCCCCATGCGCGAGTTCAGCAATGGCTGGCAGATGCGTGTAGAACTGGCTAAGATTTTGTTGAAGAAGCCTAACCTGTTGTTGCTCGACGAACCTACCAACCATCTCGACATCGAGTCAATCCAGTGGCTCGAAGGTTTCCTGAAGTCGTATTATGGCGCCATCTTGATGGTCTCGCACGATAGGGCTTTCCTCGACAATATCACTATCCGGACGGTTGAGATTTCCAACGGGAAGATATATGACTATAAGGTCTCGTATTCCGATTATGTGGATTTGCGCGAAGAACGTGTCGATATGCAACGCTCGGCTTACGAGAACCAGCAACGCGAAATCAAGAACATCGAGGCGTTCATTGAACGATTCAGATACAAGGCGACGAAGGCCAAACAAGTCCAGAGCCGTGTCAAGCAGCTTGAGCGGATGGAGGAAATCGAGATTGACGATATTGATAAGACAGCCATCCATTTCAAGTTTCCGCCGGCGCCTCATTCGGGTACGGTAACTCTTGAGCTGGAGAATGTCTCCAAGGCATACGGCGATAACCAGATTTTGCGAAACGTCAACTTGTTGATTCCGCGTGGCGAGAAGATTGCTTTTGTCGGTCGGAATGGCGAAGGAAAATCTACATTGTCGAAAATCATCGTTGGTGTTCTTGACCACGAAGGCTTGGTGAAGTTGGGGCATGAAGTCAAGATTGGCTATTATGCGCAGAACCAACAGGATATGTTGGACATGAACAAAACCGTTTTCGAGACTTTGGATGATGTGGCCGTTGGCGACATGCGTCTGAAAGTGAAGGCTTTGCTTGGCGCTTTTCTTTTCCGTGGCGATGATATCGACAAGAAGGTCAAGGTGCTCTCTGGCGGCGAAAAGGCAAGACTTTCGTTGGCCAAAATGTTGCTGTTCCCTACCAATCTGCTTGTCCTCGACGAACCGACCAATCACTTGGACATGCTTTCGAAGGACATCTTGAAAAATGCCCTAATCCAATATGACGGAACTTTGATTATCGTTTCGCACGACCGTGATTTCTTGCAAGGTCTCACCAATAAGGTGTATGAGTTCCGCAAACCAAATATCAAGGAATATATTGGCGATATTTACGATTTTTTGGAGCAGAAAAACCTGAGTCATCTGAAGGAGCTTGAAATGGCGAAGCAGAAGACAAAGGCTGTGGAAGCTGTGCCCTTGTCACAAAACAAGATGAATTACGAACGCAAGAAGCAATTTGACGCTCGTTTTCGCAAGATTGACAAGGAGATACAACGGCTTGAGGATGTCATCGACAAGTTGGAAAAGGAATTGGCTGATTTGGATAATGTCATAGCACATCCCGATGAGCATCCCGAGGTGAAAATCGATAATGATTGGTATTGGGCCTACGGAAAAAAGAAAGAAGAGATGCAAACCCTATTGGATGATTGGGGCGAGAAGCAAATCGAAAGAGAGGAACTTGAAAAGGAGTTCAACTCATAATGAAAATGCGGAGCAACCAAGAAGGATGCTCCGCATTTGCTTTGGTGCGTATCGGTTTTATTCGATGACCATGTCGAAAGGTATGCGGGCTTGTATGCCTGTGTTTTCCTTGAGGTTTTCAAGACCTTCGAAATAGTGGTAATAAATGCCCATCTTTTGCTGTAATGGAGCGTCGATTTGGTTTTCTGAGCTGCTCATTTGTTCCATGATTCTGGTGAAGAAGTCTTTTTGTTCAGGCATTTCAACTATCATGTAGTCGTCGCCGAGCTCTGCCTTCTGTACGGCAAAGGTAATGGCATCTTCCATGTCGCCCAATTGGTCAACAAGGCCAAGTTCAATGGCATCGATACCAGCCCAAACGCGACCTTGGCCGATGCTATCTACATAGCTTTGGCGCAAGCCGCGACCGTTGGCGACCAAGTTGGTAAAGGCATCGTAGGTCTTCACGACATTCTCTTGGAGCTTGGCGTATTGGAATTCGCTAAGTGGTTGGGTGAGAGTCCCGAAATCGGCGTTCTTGTTAGTCTTGGCAACATCGAAAGTCAAGCCAATCTTGTTGTTGAGCAAGCCTTTCAGGTTAGGGAAGGTGCCAAACACTCCGATTGAACCGGTGAGAGTGGTGGGGTTGGCAAAGATGTAGTCGGCATTGGCCGAAATCCAATAGCCACCCGATGCGGCGTAGTTGCCCATCGAAACGATGACGGGCTTCACCTTGGTTGCGAGTTTCACTTCGCGGCCAATGATAGCTGAGGCCAAGGCACTGCCACCAGGCGAGTTGACGCGTAAAACGATGGCTTTTACGTCTTCGTCTTCGCGAGCCTTGCGGATGGTTTTCGAAAGATTTTCAGAATAGATTTTGGTTTGGTCGCTGCTCTTGCCGTCATAAATCTGTCCTTCGGCATAAATGATGGCAACTTGATTCTTGCTTGAACCCTTCGAGTTGTACGACTTGGCATAATCGGCATTGGCGATGGCATTCACTTTCTTGTTGCTACCGGTCAATCCTTTCAACTCGTTGAGGACTTGGTCTTTGTAGAACAGGCCATCTACAAGTTTGTGTTCCAAGGCTTTGTCAGCATCGAAATAGGTGTCCAAGTTGTCGGCAATCAGGTTGAGTTCCTCAACGCTTATGTTGCGGCTTTGGCTGATACCCATGAGAATCTGCCCCCAAATGCTGCCAAGGAGCTTGTCCATCTGCTCGCGGTTGGCCTCGCTCATCTTATCGAGGAAATATGGCTCGACAGCACTCTTGAAGCGGTTGTTCGGACCACGGACGATTTGCATCTCGACTTCCAGCTTTTCAAGCAGGTTCTTGTAGAACATGACTTGGGATGCCATGCCGTGGAGGTCGAGCATACCTTCAGGATTGAGATAAACCTTGTCGGCAACGCTTCCGATATAATAGGCTGATTGCGAATAGTTTTCTGCATAACTGATAATGAATTTCCCTGATGACTTGAATTCGACCAGCTTGCTGCGCAATTCTTGCAAGGAAGCCGTCGATGTCGGTATGCTGCTCAATTCCAGATAGATACCCTTGATATTGGGGTCGGTCATCGCATATTCGATGTTGCGCAAAATATCATTCAAGCCAGTGCCGTCTTTGGCTTCCATGGTGTTAAAGTCGATATTGTTGAATCCGTCATCGATGCTACGGTCAGGGATTTCGTAATCGAGTTTCATGTAAAGCACTGAATTGGGTTTCACTGTAGTGGCAGTCTCGCTTTTGGTTGCCGATAATGAGGAAATGATGGAGGTGAAGACACCGAGTTTGATGAAAAACATGGTGGCCATTGCAATAAGCGCGCCGAGGAATGCGGCGAGTAGAGCTTTTGAAAATTTCATTTGATTCAGATTTTGATGTTAATTAGGCCGCAAATTTACTATTTAATTTGTAATCGTTGAAAGTTGAAACCTTGCATCCCAATTTTTTTTACCTTTGTGGAAAATCTGAGGTATGGAGAAGTGCTACATTCTTTTTGGTTCGAATCAAGGCGAAAAAGCGGCTATTTTTGAGCAGGCTTGCCTATATATTAATAATAGGTGTGGCAAAATCACGGCGTTGTCGGCGGCTTATGAATCTGAACCTTGGGGTTTCGATTCGGATGAATGGTTCTTGAATCGCTTGATTGAACTTCGAACCGAATTGCAACCCGATGAACTAATGAATGAGTTGCTTCACATCGAAAATGAATTGGGACGTGTGAGGCATCCCGATGTGAATGGCTACACTTCCCGCACTGCTGATTTGGATATCTTGTATTATGGAAATCAAGTGGTGAATACCGAAAGGGTAGTGGCTCCTCATCCACGATTGCATCTCCGTCGTTTCGCCTTGATGCCATTGTGCGAGCTGATTCCTGATTTTGTGCATCCAATCTTTCAACTCACTCAATCAGAATTACTTGAGCTTTGCCCCGACAAATCAACTGTCAATGAGTTGTAAAAAACAGTTTGTTTAGTGTGACTCGCAAAACACATTTTCCTATTTTTGCAGTTATGCAATACAACTACATAGCGATTGAAGGAACCATTGGCGCGGGAAAAACTACTTTGGCCACGCGCATCGCAAACGATTTCAATGGAAAGCTTGTCCTTGAGGAGTTTGAGGGCGACAAGAACCCGTTTTTGCCTTTATTTTATAAGGAACCAGATAAGTATTCGTTTCAGTTGGAGATGACTTTCTTGGCTCTTCGATTTCAGCAATTGAAAGACAAATTGAGCAATCTTGACCTCTTCCATGATTTCATCATCACCGATTACTATGTGGCAAAGTCGCTGATTTTTTCGCGGAATAACTTGCAGGATTTGGAATATCAATTGTTCTCGCGTTTTTTCAATATTATCTTTGCCGATATGCCCAAGCCTGAGTTGCTGGTGTATCTGTATTCAGGTGTGGAAAGGCTTCAGCATAATATCCATAAACGCGGGCGCAGTTATGAACAGGAGATTAGCGATACCTATCTTGATGACATTCAGCAGGGCTATTTCGAATTTCTGCGCCAGCAGCAGGGGAATATGCGCATCTTGATTTTGGATACCAACAATCTTGATTTCGTGGCCAACGAAAAGGACTACCAGATGATCTTGGATGCTATCGATAAGCCATACGACATTGGCATCCATCGGGTGTCTTTCTGATTTTTTTGTTTTTATTGAAATAAAAAAAGCCGCCAATTGGCGGCTTTTTCAGTATTTGTCTGGTATCGATTATTTGTCGATATAGACTTCAGCGCGACGGATCAAAGGAAGGATTTCATTTTCCAGTTCAGGATAGATAGCAATCATTTCCTTAATGGTCTGTTCTCTGTCGCTTGACTTGTTGATATTGTTGACGATAGCGTCTTTGTCAGCAAGGTTCGAATTTTGGACGAGTTCGACGAACAAATTCCAGTCAGGGCCATTGCCCTTAGCGTTGAATTCATAGTTCTTGGCATCCTTCTTAGCCTTCTTCATCTGAGCCTTGATGTCCTTAACGGCAGCGTTGGCACGGTCGTCAGCAAGACCAGTATTGTGGTCAAGTTCACCTTCTGGTGAAGCCCAAGCTTCGATTCTGAAGTTCTTGCATTCGCCGTTGAGCATTTCTTTCAAAGTAGCTCTTGCAGCCTTGTTTTGGTCGTTGTTCTTGATGACAGCTTGGTCTTTCGAGAAGTAGTAGATGAAATCAGGAAGGATTTCTGGTTCCGGTTCTGGTTCCGGTTCTGGTTCCGGTTCTGGTTCCGGTTCAGCCTTAGCGATAACGCCGTCAGCAAGCTTTCTTTCGCCGCCTTGGGTGAAGTAAGCGTTCTTCACGATTTCGTCTTGAGTTGGGTAGATGGTGCCTTCGTAAACATAGAACATTGGGTTGCCCATGAGTTCGCTGTTTTCGAGTTCAGGAACGTAATCGGTGCAGTAGTGCTTGGTGAATTCGCCGCCTTCCTTGTAGTTGACGCGGAAGTCGCCTTCGCCCTTAACCTTTTCGCCAACGAAGGTGATAGGATCGAGGTCGATCTGGCCACCGTTGTAGCTCAAGTAAGGAGTGAGGTTCATGACAGCTTGCTTTTCGAAGTATTCACCAGGTATGGTGACGATGACGTCGAAGCAAACCTTGCCGTTTTCGTCTTCAACCAGTGGATCTGGGTTGACGCGCATGGTGATTTCCTTAGCGTCGCGAGCCATCTTTTCGATGTCGCAAGGATTGTTGAACTTAAAGCGAAGACCAAGGTTGAGCTTGCTATACATATCGTTGATGTATTGGACCTTGTCGTGTGGTTTGCCATTGTAGGCCTTCATCATTTGGTCAAGGTTATCCTTGAATGCGAAGGTGTAAGTGTAGTCGAGATAAATGTCGAGTTTTGGAGCGACATTGAAAGTGAGTTCTGCACCAACAGGAGCGGTGAGGGTGAGGTCATACTTTTGAGCTGCAGCAAGAACCCAGTTTTCTTCAAGACCAGAGACTGGGCCAGCCTTGTAATAGATACCGCCAACACCAATGTGAGGAACGAAGTTGACAACTCTTCTTGGGTTGTACTTGAACATGTTGAAGAGATTGAGGGTCAAGTTCAGGTTGCCTTCAAAATACTTGGTGTGGTCGAGCATGAGATTCCAGTGTGAAGGAGTGCTTTCGTTGTTAACGACCGGAATGAGTTCTTGTCCGCGTTTTTCACCGCTGAGGGTACCATAACCGAACTTACCATTCAAACCGAGGACACCATTGAATTGGTAACCAACGCCGAATTGGCCGTTGAAGTTCTTCAGGAAATACTGCTTGCTGTTGGTCCAGTCGCCAAAGATAGTACCAGTGTAGTTGGCCAAGTCGCCATGGTTGATGGAGAAACCACCATCCAATGAGAGGTACCAATACTTTTCGACGGGTTTCTTGTGGTTGCTCTGAGCATAGAATGACAGAGGCAGGATTGCCATCAAGGCAATCAACAACACTTTTGAAATAGTCAAATTTCTCTTCATAACGTAATGTGTTAAGTTAATGATTTAATTAATTAGTTTATAATAATTTACTTGTTTCTAATTGAACTATTTTCTCGCTTTTTGGGGCGTTTCACCCTTTTATGCACGATATTTAACGAACAAAAATAGGTATTTTTTAAATACCCAAACAAAAAAAATTCAAAAAATGTTATTTATTTAGCAAATAAATGCGTTCAAAGGCTTTCCACATGATGATTCCGGCACATACCGAAACGTTGAGAGAGTGCTTTGTTCCTTCTTGCGGAAGTTCGATGGCACCATCGCAATAGGGCAAGGCTTCTTCGCTCACGCCTTCTACTTCGTTGCCAAGGATGAAGGCCGATTTGCATTGGAAATCAAAGTCTTGCAACATGGTGCTGCCTTCGATTTGCTCGACGGCAAAGATCTTGTATCCTTCAGCTTTCAGCGACTCGCAGGCCTCTTTTGTGGTTCCGAAGTATTTCCATTTCACTGTTTCGTTGGCTCCAAGGGCTGTCTTGTGTATCTCCCGATGGGGTGGGCAGGCTGTTATGCCGCAAAGATATAACTCTTGGATCCGAAAAGCGTCGGCGGTGCGGAAAAAGGCTCCGACATTGCTGAGCGAGCGGATGTTGTCTAATATAATAATGACAGGGAGTTTGGCCGTCTGGTCAAACTCCTCTTTTGTCATTCTATGAAGTTCGTCTGTACTAAGCTTGTGCATCGCTAGTCGGGATTCCGCCCTTTGCTTGGACATGGGTGATATAGGTGACGGCTAAGGCTCCAGCCATGACAGGACGCAGATAAAGCGATGCGATAGTAAGGAACTTGTTGCTGCTGTCGGCGATAATCACCATTGGGCCATTGATTGACAGTAGTATGGCTGTAATCAATTCGGCATAGAAAATGATTGAAATGATCCTTTTGGCATGTTTGAAGTCGCGCCAATAACTATTAAAGGTGAACAAGCCTGCAAACACCAATACCGATTCGAGCAAGGCTGTGGCTCGTGAACCATCGCTTTGTTGAATCGTCTCCAATGCGCTGGTGTAAGGGAAAAGGATGCTGTTAAGCAAGATGGCTAAAGCATAGCACCAAACGATGATAGGGAACATGAAATAAGTGTGTTTCTCTTTCCTGATTTCGATGACGAAAGCCATGGCGAAGGCCACCAATCCAATGACGCTGACCAAAAGGTTTTGCCAGTTGAACTGGATGAAAGCTGATTTGATGGCAATTGCAAGGCAAATGGCTGCACCGACAAATGTCAGGGTGGCATTGGCCCAAAGGACGAAATTGTTCAAAGGTTTTATTGTAGTGTTGCTCATGATGATGAAAATTTGAATTTGCAAATAAACGGAAAAAACCTATACCCGCCGCATTTGGGTCAGTTTTTATTCTGCCGTTGGCGCCAAACGTTGTGTTTTTTCCTATTTTTGTGCGATTTTAAAACGACATCATAATGGCAGAAAAAGCAAGCGAAACCCCGTTGATGAAGCAGTATTTCTCGTTCAAGGCGAAATATACCGATGCGATGTTGCTGTTTCGTGTTGGCGACTTTTATGAGACATACGGCGAAGATGCGGTCAAGTCGTCTGAGATTCTTGGCATCGTGCTGACCAAACGTTCAAATGGTGCTGCAGCTGACATTGAGTTGGCTGGCTTCCCTTATCATTCGCTCGATACTTATCTGCCAAAGTTGGTCCGTGCTGGACTGAAGGTGGCTGTCTGCGAACAACTCGAAGACCCGAAACTGGCCAAGAAACTGGTGAAACGTGGTATCGTTGAATTGGTTACGCCGGGCGTCACCTATAATGATAATGTGCTGGAGCAAAAGGAAAACAATTTTTTGGCTTCTGTACATCTTTGTGACGACATTAGCGGTGTGGCTTTTCTGGATGTCTCAACGGGAGAGTTTTATCTCACTCAAGGCGCTAACGATTACATTGATAAGTTGTTGCAAAGTTTCAATCCCTCGGAGGTGCTTGTGCAACGCAACAGACGCAAGCAGTTCATCGATTTGTTTGGCGGAAAATATTACCTCACTGTTTTCGACGATTGGGTCTTCACCGATGATTATGCCAACGAGGTGCTGAACAAGCATTTCAATACGGTTTCGCTGAAGGGTTTTGGCGTTGACGATTTCCCGAAAGGCATTGTGGCTGCTGGTGCTTCTATTCATTATCTTCTTGAAACACAACACGACAAGATAAATCATATTACTTCTTTGTCGCGCATCGACCAGGGCCAGTATGTGTGGCTCGACAAGTTCACGATTCGCAATCTGGAATTGCTGCACACGGCCAACCAAAATGCCAAGACTCTGATCGATGTCATCGACAAGACGGTGTCGCCTATGGGTGGCCGCCTGATGCGCCGCTGGCTTAGTTTGCCGCTGAAAAACAAGGAGCAAATCGAGTCAAGGTACGAGGTGGTGCAGATTTTCATGGATAATCGAGACCTTATTTCAAGATTCCAGGATGCTATTCGTGCGGTTGGCGACCTCGAAAGGTTGATTTCAAAGGTTTCGTTGGCAAAAGTCAATCCGCGTGAATTGCTGCAAGTGGGCCGTGCGTTGGACCAGGTTGAAACCCTAAAAAAGGCTTGCGAGGGCAGTGGAAAAGTAGCTTTGCAACGCTATGGCGAGCAACTTAATCCTTGCGTCACCATTCGCGAAAGGATTAAGAAGGAACTGAATCTGGACGCACCTGCTTTGGTGTCGAAAGGCAACTATATCGCTGAAGGCGTTGATGCCGAGCTTGACGACCTTCGCAATCTCTCGCGTTCGGGCAAGGAATATCTGATGGGCATCCAACGTCGTGAAATGGAAGCCACAGGTATCACTTCCTTGAAAGTGGGCTATAACAATGTATTCGGCTATTATCTCGAAGTCACCAATTCGCATAAAGATAAAGTGCCGGCAGAATGGATTCGCAAACAGACCTTGACCAATGCCGAACGTTATATTACTGAGGAACTTAAGGAATATGAACAAAAGATTTTAGGTGCGGAAGAGAAGATTTCCATCATCGAAGCGCGTGTGTATAACGAACTGGTGAATGCCGTTTCGGAGTTTGTGGAACCCATTCAGTTGGATGCTTCGTTGGTGGCTCGCCTTGATTGCTTGGTGAGTTTTGCCGACATTGCGCTGAAGAATAAATATGTGCGTCCGACGATTGACGACAGTTTCGTCTTGGACATCAAAGAAGGCCGTCATCCTGTCATCGAGCAAATGATGCCGGTGGGTGAGAGTTATATCGCCAATGATGTGTATCTCGACCGCGACAAGCAGCAAATCATCATCATCACGGGGCCTAACATGTCGGGTAAGTCGGCCTTGTTGCGCCAAACTGCCTTGATTGTCCTGATGGCTCAAATGGGTAGTTTCGTTCCTGCCGATTCGGCTCATATCGGTCTGGTTGACAAGATTTTCACTCGTGTAGGTGCTTCTGACAATATCTCGTCGGGCGAATCCACTTTCATGGTCGAGATGAACGAAACGGCTAGCATTTTGAATAATGTGTCGTCGCGCAGTTTGGTGTTGCTTGATGAGATTGGTCGTGGCACGAGCACTTACGATGGCATCAGTATTGCCTGGGCCATCACTGAGTTCCTGCACGAACATCCGGTAAGTCGTGCCAAGGTGCTGTTTGCCACTCACTATCATGAGCTGAATGAGATGGAAGCATCATTTTCCCGTATCAAGAATTACCATGTTTCGGTGAAGGAAGTCGGAAATAAGGTGGTGTTTCTGCGTAAGCTGAAGAAAGGCGGTAGTGCCCATAGCTTTGGTATCCATGTGGCTGAAATGGCCGGAATGCCCAGAAAAGTGGTGGAACGTGCAACGGCTTTGCTCTCGGTGCTAGAAAAGTCGCATTCTTCTGAGGATTTGGAAAAGGTGGCCAATAAGAAGCAGGACGATGGTGTTCAACTGAGTTTTATCCAGCTTGACGACCCGCTCTTGCTCCAAATCAAGGAAGACATCCTGAACACCAATATCGACACTTTGACGCCGGTTGAGGCCTTGATGAAACTCAATGAGATTAAGAAGCTGCTGAATCATTGATTATATTCCGCCTTTTCAGTCTCTCCCAATTGCTCAATGAGTTCGTCACAAGTGTAATAGACTTTTTTCTGGCATTTTGAAACGGACCATATCCCTCCTGCAATGAGTATCATGCCACAGGAAACACCTAAAATAAAGGCTTTTCGGGACAGAATGGCTTGCGCCCACCATATATAGATGAATGCTAATAATATAGCACCTATTACACATTGGATGCAAAGCCATCTTCTATGGCTTTTCTTATACTTTTTGAGTTTGGATATTGAAGAGGATACATTTTCGTTCATTATTTCATTCAGATTGAGTTTTCTGAATAGGATAAGATTGATGATAATGTCAATGGTAGTTAGAACTATTATTGCGATTCCTATCCATATTGGAAAGTTGAATTCGAAAAGTTCCCAAAATATAACAGGACCAAAAACGAGGCCTAATCCATCAAGGATTAGAGTCTTGTAATTATTAATATTAAGGATTTGTGTTTTTGAATTCAGCGTTGCTTTTGTCAGTTTTTCATTGATGATGCTTTCTTTTTCCAATTTTTTATTCAGCATGGCTAATTGTGCCTTCATTTCTTCCAATTCGTTGTTTTCCATTGTTCTGCATATTATTCGTTTGACATATTTTTCAGTTTCTCTTTGATTCTAACCAACTTGACAGATACGTTTTTTGTAGAGATGCCTATGATTTGCCCGATTTCCTCGTAACTCATGTTTTCCAACCATAACAAGATGATGGCACGGTCGATCATGCCGAGTTTGTTGATGCGTCGATAAAGTTGTTGTACTTGTCGTGTATCGTCATCTGTGTCGGTGAATAGGTTAATTGCCATTGAAAGGGGAACAGTCTCCATGTGGCGTTTCTTTTTTCGTTCGTAAGTAAGGCAGGTGTTGATGCTGACACGCCATATCCAGGTTTTCACATCGCATTTGCCTTCGAAGGTGCCAAAACCTCGCCATAAATTTATTAAAGTCTCTTGAAATAGGTCGTTTACATCTTCTTGATCTTTCGAGAAGAGATAGCATACGGTGAAAATTATGCTTTTGTGGGATTCGATTAATTTTGTAAATTCAAGTTCTTTTGTCTCCATTGTATCAGAATCAAGCTAATCATTAGACGCAAAAAGAACAAAAAAACTACAATTTTATTTGAAATAATTATATTGATTTGCCGTATAAAGTATATATAATTGAATATCAATTAAATATATAATCAAAAGAAAAAAATGCAAAAAAAATGCTTGCGAGAATGAAAAAAGTTGTACTTTTGCCGCGTCAAAAACGACAAGCGGAAATAGCTCAGTTGGTAGAGCACGACCTTGCCAAGGTCGGGGTCGCGAGTTCGAGTCTCGTTTTCCGCTCCAAGTTTTGCGGAAATAGCTCAGTTGGTAGAGCACGACCTTGCCAAGGTCGGGGTCGCGAGT